>JABDDS010000005.1 GCA_013287465.1 Chlamydiota bacterium
AGAAATCAACTAGCCTAAGAAGTTGTGAAGACAACTTCGTAATTTGGGGCCTTGTTTGGATTTAAATCTTTGGTTTATCAGTCCTAGTCGGATCAAAAACTCTGTTTATCTCCCCATCACATTGCGCCTTCAAGTCTCCTTTTTGTCCTTGGGCATTGTGAGGGGTTAGTCGATCTCATGAAGCAGTTGCAAATTCAGGTAACTGCCTCAAATAGTCATTAGTTCTGCTTTTGAGTTGTATGTATATGTAACCAAACATGGAGAATTTAATTATGAAGAAAAAACTGTTCGTGGGCAACTTGTCATGGAAAGCCACCGAAGAATCATTAAGACCTGCTTTCGAAGCTTTCGGAAAGGTTGTATCTGTTAAGATTATTACAGATCATACTGGAAGATCGAAAGGTTTTGGTTTTGTTGAAATGGAAAGTGCTGATGAAGCACAAAATGCAATTCAAGGCTTAAATGAGAAGTTGCACCTCGATCGCAACATGCGCGTTAGCTTGGCACAAGAACGTACTGAGCGTCCAGCTGGTGAGCGTAGAGAGCGTTCTGGTGGTGGCTTTGGCGGCGGTTTTGGCGGCGGCGGCGGCGGCTTTGGTGGCGGCGGCGGCGGCGGCTTTGGCGGTAAAGGCGGCGGTGGTCGTGGTGGTCGTGATCGCGATCGTGACAACGGCGGCTGGTAGTATTGTTGAGGGAGTGTGCATATGATTTTGCACACTTCCTTTTATAGAAACAAATTTGTATTTCGAAAAAATAAATACAAAAACGTGTTTTAAATGCTATGTGCGCGTGTTTAACTAGTGTTTTATTTGCGCAACTTATATAATAAAATAACAGGATAGGCAGGATCGGCTTCGCCGGCAGGATACTTTCTCTTTTTATCCTGCCGGCGAAGCCTATCCTGCCTATCCTGTTATTTTATTGTTTATTCGCGTTTCGAATTGCTGAGTATAAAATCGCCTCTTTGTGTTTTTGTGTTTAATTATTAACTGTTTTTTATCTGGAATTGTTCGCGTATAATCTCGCGGGCATTTGTTGAGTATGAGGTGGTTATGGATCTTTTCGATTTACGTCAATGGTCCGGATTTATTGCAGCTGGCGGGGATCCTTCACAACCTATCTTAATAGATCAAATAGCTATCGATTCAAGGCGTATTGATTCAAGTCGTTCTCTTTTCGTGCCGTTGGAAGGTAAGCTTTATGACGGTCATTCTTTTATTTCTCATGCCTATCAGAAGGGCGCTCGTTATGTTTTAGCTAAGCCGGAGTGGAAGTCTTCTAGTCCCTTGCCCAATTTGGTTGTGTTGCGCGTTGACTCTCCTTTGCGAGCTTTACAGGAGATCGCAGGGGCTTATCGCAAGCAATTTTCTTGTAAAGTCATTGGGATTGCGGGGTCTTATGGGAAGACGATGGTTAAGGATTTGCTTTGTAGCATGCTTAGAACCACTCATTCCGTTGTTGCTTCTCCGGGAAGTTTTAATAGTCAGATTGGCGTGCCTTTAAGTCTATTGACGATTCGCAAAGAGCATCAGATCGCATTGATTGAAGCTGCGACTTCTCAGAAAGGTGAAATGGAATTGCTTTCTGATATCGTCATGCCTGATTGTGGTATCATTACTCATGTTGGCAAAAGACATCTCGCTTCTTTTGGGAGTTTTGATGTTACAGCAAGGGAAATGCTGAAGTTATTTTCTCCGTTATTAGAATGGAAAATATTTCCAAAAGACCCCCATATAGTTTCTCAAGTTGATACCCAAAGTCAAAATACCTCTCAGACTTATTTTTGGAATGACCATCATTCTGATCTTCCCTATGCTCGTTTTATTTCAGATGAAAGAAATGCGGCGATGTCCTACCGTCTTGATTTCCCTGATGGGACAAGTCATTTTGGGAAAATTACTTCTGGTTTTTATTACTTTTTGGATTTGTTGAACATCACAGCTAAGGCAGCATGGCTTCTTGGAGTTTCTTCGGAATCGATTAGTAGTGCACTAAAAGCTTATACCCCTATTCCTATGAGAACGGAAATATGGAAATCTCCAATGGGTGCAACATTCATTAACGACACCTATTGTTCAGAACCTCAATCAGTTGATGTCTCTCTTAATTACCTCAGGCAGTCACCGTCAGATAGTCGCAAAATTTTTGCTTTTGGTGGAATGTGCGGCGGGGATCATCAGCATCGCGCTGCCGATTATAAACGTATTGGCCTTGCGATCCATAATGCTAAAGTCGATTTATTGATTTTATATGGTATTCATGACTTTACACCTTTAATCGACGAAATTAAGGCATTAAAAACTGAAATCGATATTTCTCAGTGTGCTTCATTCAAAGATGCTCTCGGTTCGATTCAGGCACGCATACGACGGAATGATTCGATCTTGATTAAAGGAGAGCAAAAACACTCTCTTGACCATCTGACAGAGGTTTTTAATGATAGTATATGCAGCAATCAGTGTATCATTAATCTCGCAGCGATAGAAGAAAACCTCTCGACAATTCGCAATCGCTTGCCGGCTCAAACTCGTGTGATGGTCATCGTGAAAGCGTTAGCTTATGGAACTGATGAAGTGCGTATCGCTAAATTTTTAGAGACCTGCGCCGTCGATATTTTGGGAGTTTCTTACGTCGATGAAGGGGTTGTGTTAAAACGTGCAGGGGCCTCTCAGGCGATTTTTGTCATTAATGCTGCAGTCTATGAGGCAGCCAAGGTGGTGAAGTGGGGACTTGAAATAGGTGTAAGCGACCGTTCTCTCATTGAAGCTGTGGCCGTTGAAGCTTCTAGGCAAAATAAAAAAATTAAAATCCATCTTCATATTGATACTGGCATGGGACGTTTTGGCTGTCGTCCGGAGGAAGCTCTTGAGCTTGCTAAATTGATTTTAGATTGTCCATTTCTCGTTTTAGAAGGGATTATGACTCATTTTGCCTGTGCCGATGACCCCTTGCAGGATGAATTTACAATCCATCAAGCCAATCTTTTTAGCTCTATTGTCGAAGATCTAAAGTCACATGGGATTAAAAGCAAATGGGTTCATGCCGCCAATTCCAGTGGGGCTATGCGTTTTCATTTTCCTCAGTTTAATATGGTGCGCATTGGGCTTGCTGTTTATGGACTTTATGCTTCTCCAACGACGAAGGAATCGTTGGAATTGCGCCTGGCTCTTTCGTTGATTTCCCGCATTGTTGGCATTAATACATGCAACCAGGGAGAGACAATTAGTTATGGAAGAAATTATAAAGTAGAAAGAGATCAGCAACGCATTGCCGTTTTGCCTATTGGATATTTTGATGGACTCCATCGCAATTATAGCGGCAAGGGAAGTGTGGTGATTCGTGGGCAGAGAGCGAAGATGGTCGGCAATATCTGCATGGATTTTATGATGGTTGATGTCACTGACATTCCCAATGCTGCCCCCGGAGATTCTGTTTTAGTGTTTGGTGAAGATGAATATGGACACTATTCTTCTCCAGAAGAGCTCGCCAGAAGGGGAGATTCGATCATCCATGAGCTCATCACTTGTTTAGGTCCACGCATTCAGCGTATTTTTGTTCATGAAGAAGCCAGCCGCATTCATTGATCCCATTTTAGGATATCTTGTAATTTTTTACCAAATTTGGTATAAATAAAATATGAGTGAAAAGATGGATGTTAATTTTTACCAAGAACCTAACGGTAACGAACCCGTTAGGAAATGGCTTAAAGGTCTCGATAAAGAAATACGATCTATCATAGGTGAAGATTTAAAAAGGGTCCAACATCGCTGGCCTTTAGGTTTACCTCTGGTAAGGCCAATGAAAAATGGTGGTCTGTGGGAGTTGAGAAGCACATTACCCAATAGGATAGCTCGGATCCTTTTTATCACGCATAACGCTAAGATCGTATTGTTACATGGTTTTATAAAGAAAACAGAGAGCACACCCGACCAAGATTTAGAGCTTGCTAAAAAACGTGCTAACAACATTAGAAGGAATAAAAAATGAACAGAAAAAAACATAATTATATTGGTTCGAACTTAGATGATTTTTTAGCAGAAGAAGGTATCCTAGAACAATGTGAAGAAGCTGGCGCTAAATATGCTTTTACTATGCAACTTAAAGAGGAAATGGAAAAACAAAGCGTTAGTAAAGAAGAATTAGCTGATAGAATGCACACTAGCCGTTCAGCAGTAGATAGAATCCTAGATCCTTGTAAGCCTTCCACCCTGAAGTCATTCTATAAGGCCGCTTCAGCAATAGGTAAACCTCTTAGAATTAGTCTAGGATAAATAGCAGGAGCTATACTCTTAATGAGTTTTCACAAGTAGCATTTACCGTAAAGCCCATTGCGCTATGTAAAAAACTATGTAATCCATGCATTTTAATCTTTGTATTATTTTGTCTTATATCATTGACATTTATTGATATTTCATTTAAAATTCGACTTTAATTATTAATTTATAAAAATGAGGATTAAAATGATGAGAAATATATTGTTGCTTTTACTATCTAGTGCTTCACTTTTCTCAGAGGAAGTTTCGTCATATCCATTAAACGAGAGCGAACAAGTTTGTCACCAAGTAGAAGAATTTGATATAAGCGATTGGATCACAATACCGATTTCTTTTGGATCAATAAATGGAGACTCATCTAAACAAGAAAATCTAACCCTTTCATTTCCTTCCGAACCAACATTTATCCAAGGAGACGGATCTTTGTTTTCTCTTTATTCTTCTTTTACAGCAACTGATGATGAAGAAATGGTGTATACAATTACTTGTATGGACTTGACAGGAGGAAATTATTCTAGCATGCATGATGGTGTCAACTTCCTAGTACAAGCTCTTTACAACTCTTCTTCAAAAAAAATTCTAATGGTTGATGAGTTTGACCCGAATTCTAATCGACGTCTTGTCGTTTGGTCAGAAGGCAATCAACTAAACACAATAGAATTCGTTCAAGGAGCACACTTCGTCTACTTGCTCGCAACAACTGCTTACAGTGAACTTTACACAAAAGATTTAGGCACGATTGAAGAAGAAAGCGAAGAATTTAAAACGCTATTTAGAAATGGAGCAAAATCAAGAAGTTTTTTCAAATCTTTTAAGATATTAAACTAGAAAAAGGAAATTAAAATTTAAAGAATGATTGAAAAAGGGGGAAGGCTTGGTATTCTGGCATTCGTCGCTTTTAATAAGCGATAAATACCAGAACACCACGGCCGTTCCCCTTTTTTTTGTCGTTTAAATAATTCTTTGATTTTTGGTTTGTTGAGAATAAATTTTAAAAGTCTTGTCGGGAACCCAACAAAGTTTTGTGGGATTTTTGTATGCCCATTTGAAGATCTAACGTTAATGGCAACCTCTTGATATGGAAGTATCACAGATTGGAATAACCGAAGGTGCAGTTTATACCACGAAGTGGTTAAAGATATTAGCCAGGGGTCGCTAACTACGAAGTAGTTGCTACCCCTGGAAAGCGTGATGTAAAAAAGTACCACAACGTGGTACAATAAAATTCGACTGTTTTTATTAAATCTTTTATCGTCCTTCTTGTAGTACCACGTTGTGGTACATATTTCCAAATCATCGTCCAGGGGTAGCAACTACTTCGTAGTTAGCGACCCCTGGCTAATATCTTTAACCACTCCGTGGTATAACTATACCTTCAGCCTCTTGAATATTTGCTTTTAATTGCACCCCCTGCGCCTCTCTGCGTTAATTTTATATTGATTTTGGAATTAAAGGTCTGTAGAATCAGTGCTCAAAGGGAGGAGGGGGCATCATGAAAAAGACTGAAAAGCATCAGGAAATCTACCGCACACTACATCAACAGGGACGTAGAGCCCGTCTGTTAACTGGGATTTCACATCTTCTAGATTGGGATCAAGAGACATATATGCCCTCAGGTGCATCTGGAGTCAGAGCAGAACAGCTAGAGCTGCTTGCAGGGATTACCTATGCGGAAAAAACGAGCAAAAAATTTGTCACACCCTTAAGCAAACTCATCGATATTCCAAAAGGCACTTTGATTGCTAAAGACCTTACGCCGGAACAACAGGCAGCGGTGCGTGAATGGCGTCACGATTACATTAAGGCGAAGGCTTTACCTAAGAAGTTTGTTGAGGAATTTGCAAGGACAACTTCACAATCAATCTTAGCATGGCGTAGTGCTAAAAAAGAGGACAATTTTACTCATTTTGTTCCTTATCTAGACAAAATCATTGGAATGGCACGTAAAAAAGCCGATTATCTAGGGTATGATCAACATCCCTACGACGCCCTTTTGGATGAATATGAACCCGGAATGACGACTGCTGATGTCTCAAAACTTTTTGGCAACTTACGTACTGATATTAAGGGGATTTTAAAACGCATCTCTTCACAAAAAGAGGTTGATGACTCTTTTCTCCACGGTAAATTTTCTGCTGAGAAACAAATGGAATTTTCTAAAGATCTGTTAAGACAGCTCGGATATCCGGAGGAACACGGACGCCTTGATCTCTCTACCCATCCGTTTTCGCTTGCTCCACATCCAACTGATAGTCGAATTACGACAAGAATTCACCCTACATTATTGCTACAGTCTATTTTAGCGGTGTTACACGAAGCAGGACATGCTTTTTACGAAATGGGGCTTCCACAAAAAGAATACGGATCCCCACTTGGTGATTACATCTCACTCGGAATGCACGAATCTCAATCTCGTTGGTGGGAAACGAGAATCGGCCAGAGTAAGGCATTTTGGCAGTATGCGTTGCCTCTTCTGAATAAAAAGTTCGATAAAAAATTCGATCGTATCAGTGTAGATGCTTTCTATCAGGCTGTGAATAAGGTAGAGCCTTCTTTAATACGCATCGAAGCTGATGAGGTTACTTATCCTCTTCACATCATTTTGCGTTTTGAGCTCGAAAAAGGACTCATCGAAGGATCCATTAAAATTCGAGATATCCCTGAGGTATGGAATGCTAAGATGAAAGAATTGCTGGGAGTGACTCCATCAAATAATGCGGAAGGATGTCTTCAAGATATCCATTGGTCAATGGGGGCATTCGGTTATTTCCCAACTTATACACTTGGCAATCTGTATGCTTCTCATCTTTTTGAAGCCTTTGAAAAAAAATATCCCGACTGGGAAAAGCGAGTGAGTGTCGGTGATTTTAAATTTATTCGGGAATGGTTGACGCAAGTGGTCCATCGGCATGGACGCCTCTATTCAAGCCAAGAATTATTGAAAAAAATCACGGGGAAAAAAATTAGTGCCGATGCTTATCTCAAGTATCTGGATGATAAATACACGACAAAGAAGAGGTAGATAATGAAAGTCGCTCCTGCTCAAGCTAATCCATTTGCTAATTTATTCGAGCCATTTTTAAAATGTGCAAAAAAACCAATTAATCTCGAGATTCAAAAGAGAATCTTTGAGTTTGATGAGAGGGTTGCTGAAATCATTAAAATGGGCTTTGGAAATACAGTGGCTAGTGGAATGTGCCGGGTGTTGGTCCGATCTGTTCCATTTATAGCGACATTTCGTCTTTGTCCTGTATGGGGTGATATCGTAGTGAATGGAGCTGCAGCATTAATTTTGGGAGTAAATCCAACTAACATTTCGAATCTCAGCCGCACTGATATTTTGAATTCGATTGCGATCGGTCTTTTTGTAAATGCAGCAATAGATGTGACACATAATTCTTTAGGAAATTTTGCTTGGCATTTATCTTTGATGAGTGTAAACTTCCTCTTGTCCAGTCGACTTGTACCGGGAGGACACCGAAAAGATTAAATTAAATTTTTTCTTTGTGTTTTTTTTGTTGAGTTAATTCCCTGTTTTTTGGTAGAATTAGAGCATATAAATGCGATGTCTATTTGCTTTTAACAAGAGGTGATATGTTGTTTGCCCAGATTGCCCTATTGGAAATGATGGACAATTTTCTGTGGGGGTATATTGTATTGCCCGTTCTTCTAGTGCTAGGCATTTATCTTACTTATGAGTCGCGATTTGTTCAATTCAGGCGTCTTCCTCACATTTTTCGAGCTTTTTTTACTTCGATTACAACTCCTCATCGCGGATCTGGGGTTCACCCGCTTAAGGCCTTTTTTACTTGTATTGGTGGTTGCATGGGAATCAGCAACGTCGTTGCTGTTTGTACTGCCGTTCAGATTGGAGGACCAGGAGCTTTACTTTGGATTTGGGTGACTGCCATCGCCGCCATGGTTTTGAAATATTCTGAGGTGTACCTGGGTATTCGTTATCGCGTTGTCAACGATAAAGGTGAGTATCGTGGTGGTCCGATGTACTTTCTTCAACCGGTTTATCAACATGGTTGGATTCTGAGTCTGGTCGGTGTTCTCTTGTGTCTCTATGGAGTGGAAATTTATCAATTTAATATCATTACTGAAATCGTTTCTACCAATCTTCACGTTGATAAATTGTTTGCTGCGATTGTTTTGATCATCTTGATGATTGCAATTAGTCGGAAAGGAATTCATCAGGTCGGGCGTATTGCTTCTGTTTGTGTCCCTTGCTTTATTATTTGCTATTTAGCGATGGGTATATGGGTGTTTGTTCAGAACATACAAGTGTTGCCAAGCATTTTTAGAGTCATTGTCGAGTCTGCTTTTACAGGCCATGCCGCTGTTGGAGCTTTTGCAGGTAGTTCTATCTTATTGACAGCCTCTCAAGGGATGCGTCGCAGCTGCTATTCGGGCGATGTAGCATTGGGATATGCTTCCGTCATTCATAGTGAAACTGGCGAGTCGTGCCCGAAACAGCAAGCTTCCCTAGCGATTTTAGAGGTGTTTTTAGACAGTTTTGTGATCTGTACGACGAGTATCATGCTTATTTTGGTGACTGGAGTATGGACGACACCCGTTGATGTCTCAGTCCTTGTGCAGCATGCCCTTTCAGGGTATTTCTCTGGCATGCATGTCTTTATGCCTTTGTTCCTTCTTTTGATCGGTTTTACAACGATTATTTCCTATTTCTGTGCAGGGATTAAATGTGCAGAATTCCTTTGTCCTAAAATTGGACGTAGAGTTTATTACGTCTATGCGTTTTGCAGTTTGGTTGGATTTGTGTTTGTTCCAGCCGCTCAGACATTAACAGTGATGTCGATCACTGCAGGGATGCTTCTTATGCTTAATTTGTATGGAATCTTCTGCTTGCGTCGTGAGATAGAATTCCATACCCCAGAAAAATATGATTTAGTCAGTCCCGTTCAGATCATTCTAGAAACGGCGGTTGGAAACGATAATTTAACGCAATCTTGTGATCCATAAGCCCAGCACCTTACAGGCAGTTTTCTTTCTTTTGTTTTTGTGCTAATTGAAAATAGATCATTGCTCCATTGATCAGTGCAGAACCGATGATGGCATCGATAAATCCACGGATATCGTTGTTGAGACCCAGATATTTAATAGAGACTCCAAATGCCATCATAATCCCTAGTAGCACGTAATATTTGGCGCTGTAAATTTGTGAAAGGGGAGCTGGATTTGGGAAATTCAGAATGCGTGCAACGCCTTTGTGAGCTGATTTTCCTAGTACATAATATCCCTTTAAATAACCAATAGAAAGGGCGATGACAACTAAAATAAGCGCTGCGGTTTCACCGCTTCCAAGATAGGAAGAGAGAAAATGAATGAGTGGATAGTTCTCTGGAGAAGATGTCCCTTTAGTCAGGTCATTGAGAAGAAGAGAGAGTCCAAGCTGCAACAGGTAAAAACCTGCAGCAAACCAGATGAGTCCTGAAAGGACGATGAGTTTTTTATGGCTTAGTTTCATTGTATATTTCCTTGTTAAGAATGTTCTCTCCGATGACGGATGAGGTTTAGCATTGTTTTTTGAGTTGGTTCCGTGACGACGGTCAATCCCGGTTTTATTCCTTGTTCTGACAATTCAAAAGCTTTCATGGTATTGCAAATGCGGCCATCCAGACGCACTCCTACGCCTTTAATATTTGCCATGTTACCTAGGTCTCCAAACATTTCAAGAGTCATTTCACAAGCGGTGATGAGGAATAGAATCTGCTTATTGGGGTTGCTATCCATGAGATCTAGGATTTTCCCTCCGATGTAATGGATTGTGGGAATGAAAAGCGGCACTACGTTGTGATGAGGAAGAGCATTGGCACATTTGCCGATAAAGCATTGACGACAGACAGGGTGTTCCGGTGAGTGTGTACATTGATCTGTAAATCTCCCAGAAGGACACTCGAAGGGTTTATGGCAGTAGGAAAATCCAACGACGAGCCATGCCTCCTTATTTTCGATTAGCATTGTGAATTCATCTAGGCTGCTGACTCCGTATAAAAAAAAGTCGCCATCGCGGATAAAAGGTTTTTTTTTGAGGATCGACTTCAATAGCGCTCGGCCATACTTTAATGGGTTTTTTAGAAAGCCTTTAATGATTTTAAAATCGCTATCTTTAGTGATAATCCATTTTAAGCTTTTCCATTTTAAATGCTTTGCTGTTTCTTTTGTCATTCCAGGCATTGAAGGGAGCTTATTCAACTTCTTGAGTGATACTTCATTGGCAGCTGTTTTGGCTCCGTCATCCCAAAGTTTTTCTGACACTTCCCATGGGGTTTCCTCTTGCCATATTTTCAATTTTGACATTTTTTACACACATCCTTAAACACAAAAATTCAACGCTTCGCAGTGTAACACTCTTATCATTAAAATTCAGTAATTTTTTCTCTTTTAAAACAGCAACTAGTGTCTATTTCATTAAATTAGCGATAGTATTTTTAATGGATTTTTTTTGCAGATTGTAAAAACAGAAAACATGACATACACATTTGTAGGCTTGTTTTTTGTTTTTACAAAATGCGGAAAAAGCCGTAAAAATACTATCGCTAATTTAATGGAATAGACACTAGGAGTGAGATAATTTAGGAGGATAAATGGGGATTATTTAAAAAATTCTTCTTGTTCTTAATTGCTGGGCTTTTAGGATCTATGCATTTCAAATTTACTACCACAGAGCCCACAGAGATCATAGAGAGGGAAGATGTGGCATACGTCATATGAAACTATAAATTTCTCTCTGTGTTTTCTGTGAGCTCTGTGGTGTAAATCCACTCGTCCTTGAAATTATTGAGTCTACTCGACAAGTTCTTTGTGAGAATAATTTTTGCGAATTTTTAATTTCTCCCCGTAAAATATTCCACTCCTAATTGCTGCTTTTAAAATACAATAATAGACGAAAATGGACAAATTGAATATCCTTTCGGTTGTGGAGCCATTCCCACTGTGCCCTTTCGAGGATCTTCGGGAGTTTTTCGATGATTTTACCGCCACCCCTCCTCAAGTATATGTAAGTAAATATGCTTTTCGGAGGGGGTGGGGTAAACTCATTCGAAAACTTCCCGAACCTCCTCGGAAAAATCACAGCGGGAATGGCTCTTGTGAAAAAAAGGCAATTTAAACTCGGTTTTTAAATCATGATAAAACTGGTTATCTCATCCGGAGCGCATCCAACACTCGTTCGTGTTTTTGATTGCACGTCTTTGGTCGTTGGATCGTTGCATTCTCCGAACATCGAGTTGCCTTTGGATGATGAACTTTTGCAGGATCGCCATGTTCAACTGGTTCAAAGCGAAGAGGGATGGTTGTTGATTAACCTTGCAAATGATCCTTTGGCTACTTGGAATGGCTTGCCGTTTGGAAAGCGTCCGTTGGCAGAAAATGATTCTATTCAAATTGGAAATACAACGATTAGCTTTCATATTGTCCAGCCAAAAGTAGCTGTAGAATCTTCAGCGCCTCAGTCTCGTCAACAAGAGGTTCTCGAAGATGTAAGTAGCCTGATCATGCAAGTCGAGGCTTTACATCTTTTTGCTCGTTCCCCTTCCCCTTCCTCTCCTTCTCCTCCGACCGTAGTTGCATCGATCGTTCCGGTTCCAAGTGTTTCCGTTCCACTTCCTAAGGCTTCTATTGAGACGGAAGAGGATATTGACTCACAGTTGTCTTTTGGTGAGGTTTTAGACTCTTTTTCTGATCTTAAAGCCCATCCCAAGTCTTCTTTTAAGAATTATTATTCCGATGAATACGATGGCCATGAAGAAAATCCGATTCATGGCATTTCCGATTCAAATGCTGTTGCAACAGAAGAAACTCATTCCTGGCATCGGTTGTTGCGCGGTTTTGCCATCGCTGTTTTTGTCGTTACTATGTTGGTAGGGGAGTGGTATTTATGGGTGAACGAAAAGATTGATAACGAAGAAATCCACGCTGCAAGTGTCGCTGCAGATGTTACAATGGCTCTATTCCATGCCCAAATTAGAAATATCCACGCGCACAATCAAAATTGGTCTGATGTGGAGTTTATTAAAAATAATTTTACAGATATTCTTCCGCATGAGTATTCTTTTCTTACTGACCTTGATCGCCAAGGGCGTTTTATTGGAAGTCCATATACTTTGCGCATTTATACAAGTCCTGATCTATCGCAGTTTCTTGTCATTGCACAACCGTTGCCGGGATTTGCTGACTGGTTGATTCCAAGAGCTTCTATCGTCATCGATTCCCATTCGATGGAGATTCGCAAGATCAAAGACTTAAAAATTCTTAACCGTTTGTTGGTCAATGCAAACACTCTTGAGGGGGTCAATGCTGCTGAGATTTCAGCTTTGGTTAAACATGGAGATTTGGTTTCACTATCTCGGCTGGCATCAAAAAAGCATAACGAAGAATTTTCTCCGCCAAAAGCATTGGCGTTGACGAATTCAAATGCAAGTCGTCTGATTTATAATGCGCCGCGTTACTATTTTTTTGGTACGCAGCTGATAGACCTGGCAATAGAAATCATTCAAGCTAATTCCAATGAAAATAATGTCACTTCATTCATGCGAGAGCTTTCAACCTTCAGTAAGTTTCCAAACTTGGTTCTCTATTCGGCATATGGAGTTCAATATGCCGTCGAGGCTCAAAAAGCTCTGAATGTTTTGGCTCCGGAAGAAAAATTCCTTTTTGGTTATCTCCAATTTGATGCTCAAGGCAAAGTGATTGGAGCCCACTTGCTTATCGATGATGCTGCATCAGAAGTTGCCATGCAGGAACCCCCACCGGGGTTTATGCTCGAAAAGAGTCTTTATCATGTTCTTGCAAGGAACGATGGTAAAGAGACCTTTTCATTTTCTAATGGACAAAAAGCAAATTCGACGCCTGGAGTCGATCATTTTTCCCTTGATTATCGACATCCTATCTTCCTCCATTTATCGGGACTTGCAGCCTATCGTCAGCGCATGCTAAAACCCATTTGTGATGACATGGTTGCATTATTGAAAAAAAACACAGAATCACTGCAAGCCGATTTTGCTTCCCAATTTACCGAATTGGAACGTAAGTACATTCACAGGGATGATGAACAGCGGGGAGAAATTGAAAAACATATTGAAACAATTGTTCGTGAAAATTCTTGCCTTCCCGCCTCGTATTTTATTGACTTTGTCAATGCTGCTGATATGCAAGCAGCTTTTAATGCCTATTTGGAAACGATTAAAGCGGGGGAGAAATTTATCTCCTATTCGGAAGACACCATCAATAAACAACTGCAGAAAATTGATAAAAGCAGTAATTGGAAAGAGCTGCATCAATCTGTTGTTGAAGCAGCTAGGTTATTGCAGTTTGAGGGCATTCCCGATCAGGAAGCCCTTCCGATTTATCAGAGTATGGCTCGTTCTTATGTCATTCAGAAGTTGAATCATTTTATTCTTTGTTGTAACGACTCGATATCCAAGGACAATTTCACGCCAGAATGTCGTAAAATGCTGACGCATATTTTAAAGAACGCATGGATCGTCGATTCCGACACCTGTGATTTTTATGTTGCTGAGTTTGACTTGCGTGCTGTAGAATCTAATTGATAAAAGGAGGTCTATTATGACTAAAGAAGTTGTAAAACATCGTAAAGAAGACAAAAAAAAACCTGTTCTCTCAACGAAGGAAAAAAAAGCCAAAAAACAAGAGAAAAAGCAGACTAAATAGCAAAGACTATTAGCATAGATCTCATTTCAGCATTGTTTTATTTCTACGCGAAGCGTTTGGAGTGCGAAAGCCCTCTTTCGCTTTGTTATTGACGTTATTTAAAGCAAAGCGAAAGAGGGCTTTCGCACTCCAAACGCTTCGCGTAGAAATAAAACAATGCTGACCCAGTTCTTGTTCTCTTTACATCCTACGGGATCTTTTTGTATGAATGCTGTAAAATTTACTTTCTGCCTTGTTGTCAATACTTCGTTGTTGATGGCTACTGATTATGAATGGATCGGGACCGGGGCCAATGCCGATCTTAACGCTCCGGGTAATTGGGAGATTAATGAAACTCCCACGGCAAATGTTCCTGGTCCTTCAGATGTAGCCATTTTTAATAGTGCATCCCCTAATGTCAGCAGCACCCCCACGGCAAGCGGCATTGATTTTATTGTCAGTGGATTTGAATTTTCAAAAAGTGCCGACTTTTTTACCTTCCATATTAACAACGCTTCCCTTCAATTTACCGGAGCTGGAATCAAAGGGCACGAGACCAACACCGCAATTGAGGCGATAAATCCGATTACTGTGTTGTCTCTCCCTCAAGTGTGGTTCAGTAATAGCAATGAGTCGTCCATGGGCGAAGCTTCCTTTTCCATTACTAACGAAAATTTTATAAGCCAAAATTTTGGCAACGTCGGGCAGTTTATGTTCAGCGGATCGTTACAAACAGAGGGACATAACACGATTCATGTTATTAACCAGGGCACTGTAAGTGCCGGTGTGGGGGCAGGAGACACCTTTGATGGAGGGCAAATTCTGAGTGACGGTCGGGGTGCACAGTTTATTGGCGGGGATTATATGACGATTACAGCAATCAATGAAGGCCCTAGTGCCGTTATTAGTTGTGATCGCGATGCAGGCCAAATTGCGTGTGGTTCATTTATTCACGGAAATGCCACATTTCTTGTCGGTGATTACTCTAAAATTCATTTGTACAATACAGATCATGCAACAATTACCCGAGGGTTTTCTATTGGACAGATCGTTTGCGATGGGGCAGGGCTTATTCTTGCCTCCTTTTCTGCAGGGGATCATGTGGAGATGTTCCTTTCTAACGACACCAATGCCTCTATCGATAATCATTTTGCTGGGTATATTGGTGGGCAGATCGTTTGTGTCGGCGTCGTTGGACAAGCCTTTTTTACCGTTGAGGATGATGCTGAGATTAGACTGGACAATAGCGCCGTTATTAATAGCCGTCAAAGTGCCGGACAAATCATTATTGATGCTGATGGAAATGCTGCACAACTAATCGCAGGGGAGAGAGCTAAAATTTACGTCACTAGCGAAGGGGTAGATGCTAATATTCAGGGAGTGCGCAGTGGTGGACAGATTATTTCCGATGGAAATGTTCTTGGCGGCAGTTCTTTATTTCAGTTGGGAAATTATAGCGAGCTAACTGTTGTTAATGATGATCATGCGACTATTTCAGGCTCTGGGTTTGACGCTGTTCAGGTTCTTTCCAATGGCGATGGGGGAACGTCTTTAATTGATCTTCATGACTACATTAAAGTTAAAGTAATCAATAGTAACGATGCCGTGTTATCGGCTGGACAAAATGCAGGGCAGATTGTCTGTCATGGGGAAGGTGGAAACGCCTTTTTTTCTTCTGGGAATTTCCTTGATCTCTTTTTGATGAATAGCTCGCAATCCACTATTTCAGGCAATTTGAATGCCGGACAGATCATTTGTGACACTTTGAACGGTCCAGCAAGCTTTGTCACTGGTAATTCTGCAGCTATTACGATTAAAAATGATGGGGGCTTTATTGCAAGTGGTCTAGATGGAGGACAAATCGTCTGCAAAAGTAATACTCTTGATGATGTGGGCTATGACGCTTCATTCACTCTTGGAGATGGTAGTGTAGTCGCTATTACAAATGATGGTACTATTTCTAATGATGATGTGAACCATTTTGCCGGACAAATTGTTTTTGATGCAAGCGAAGGGGGAGCAACGACTTTTAATGCTGGCCACGATGTAAAAATCACCGCGACAAATAATGGGTCTATCGTGAACAACGCAGCGGGAAAAGTGGCTCAGATGTATTTTAGTAGCGCTACCATTAATGGCGACCCTACATTAAGTGTCGTTAATCAACTTGCTGATCGTGGTTCCATTGAGGGAATTGTATTTGATGGGATGGCCGTTGCCAATAATGTTCACATTGCACTTGAAAATACTTCATTGGTAATAAACACAACGCCATTATCTCCATTTACAATTGCGTCGCTTTCAGGAGATGTCGATAGTGTCGTAAATTTAAACCGAGATCTGCGAATCAATACAGTTGCGGGAGAACCCACATTCTTTGCAGGGGTGATTTCAGGTCCAAACAATCTCATTATCGACGGAAATGGCGTTCAAGAGCTTTCGGGAGTTAATATTTTTGATGGATCGACAATCGTCAACGGGGGATATCTAGTCTTAAATGGCTCTGTAGCACATGATGTCTTAGTTAACAGCAACGGATTATTAACAGGTTCTGGCACTATAGGCGGAGACTTAACTGTTGACGGAACTATATTGCCTGGTTTTAATGTGAGCACCATGCGTGTCAATGGGAACTATACCCAACACTCAGGAGGGATCTATCTTGCCGAAATTACAGGTGGTCCTACGCCGATGGCTAGCGTGCTTGAGGTGGGTGAAACAGCAACTCTAGCAGGAATACTCGCCGTTCGTTCTTCTAATGGCACTTATGCCATTGGTGTCCCTTATACCATTTTGACAGCAGCTCCACCGATCACTACCAGCTTTGATCTTGTAATTGCCACTAATCCTTTTCTTACAGTTACTCCTATTTATAACCGAGATTTGGCTTCAGTTAAGGTGATATTGAACACAAACTTCATCGTTGGGGCCGAGACAAAAAATCAGAGAAATGTGGCTATTCAATTTGATAATATTGCCGTTCCTCAAGGGGATGAGCTTGTAGTCATCAACAATCTCCTCGATGTTAATCCGAAGAAACTACCGAATGCATTGGACCAGGTAGCAGGAGAGCAGTATGCCTACTTAGTGCAGTTGAATCAATATTCCGATCGGCGTTTTGGGCGACGCATTTTCGATGTGCTTCGGTGTGATATCACCCCTTGTTTTTTGGAGAGATCTGAATGTGAGGAATTAGTCACCTGGGCTAGTTTTGAAATAGGGGAGGGGGTTTTATCGACTTCTGCAATAGCTAAAGGATTTCATCAATGTCATCTTGATCTTAGCCTTGGAGCTCATATCCCATTAACAGCATCTGCAGTGTTTGGTGTCGCAGCAAATTTTGAAGAAAGCGATCTCGATTTTGATTTGCGTAGTAGTAATACCATTTATAATGGACAAGGAGCCCTCTATGCCACTTATAGAGACTCATTGTTTTATCTTTTTTCAGATCTTGTGTTGGGGCAGTTCCGTTCCAATTTTAAACGAAAAATTCAATTTGCCGATTTATCTCGTCAAACATCAAGTCATCCGAAAATGTTTCATAGTACTTGGTATGCCGAATGTGGGGTTGACTTTGACTTATGTGGTTGCTTGGTACAGCCTTTTTTAGCCGCCGATGTCAGTTACGTCGGTCATGGCAAAATTTCCGAACGTGGGGCTGACTCGCTAAACCTGAGGATTTCTAGGCAGAATATTTGGTCGGGTAATTCTTATTTGGGAGCCCATCTATCTAGCGTTCAAGACTGCTTTGAAGTTGATGTCGATTTAGCTTGGCAGCATCGCGTTGGTTCTCTTGGAACCAAACTCCACACTCGTTTTATCGATTTTGGCGATTCATTTGCTATTAAAGGTAGTCCCTATCAGCATGATGGATTGATTGGTGATGTCAATGTAATCGTTTTCTTGTTTGATTTTTGCGATTTCTACGCTGAATTTTCTGGTGAATATTGGAATCACTGGTATTGCTATTCAGGTTCTTTAGGCATTAGCCATTCTTGGTAATATAGTTTATATATATTTAATATCGACAGAAAAGGTTAGTTTAGATACAATTCATCGAAAAACTTAATTTTATAATTTTTACAAAAAGTGTTAATTTATGCTTACTACTAATGTATCTCGTTCACAAAGTTCAGCCACTCGGTTAAACGATTCTTTAAGCCCAAGCTCTTCAAACGAGGAGACTAGTTTTCCACCCTCGTTGCGTCCTAGATCAATTTCTAGTGAATCGACATCACCTCCTCTTAGTCGCTCCTTAAGTCCTGTAAAT
Source organism: Chlamydiota bacterium (assembly GCA_013287465.1). Classification (GTDB taxonomy): domain Bacteria; phylum Chlamydiota; class Chlamydiia; order Chlamydiales; family Parachlamydiaceae; genus JABDDS01. The sequence continues at coordinate 18,220 of JABDDS010000005.1, forward strand.
TCGGCAGCGATAGCAACTGTGCAAAGTGCTGCACAAATAGCCTTGCCAGCAGCGGCTTCTTTAAATATTTCGTATCCTCCACATAATGATCTCGGCCCTAAAGATCAAGGACGTCTTCAAGCTGAAATGAAAATCCCTTACACATTAGATATTTCTGGAAATGATATTGTGACACAGTTTGGAGGGTACCTTAAAAGCATTTCGTCATTTCCCTATATGATCTGCGCAACAGAAAACACTGCTGATGCCATCTCCAATCCGACCAGTAAACCAAATGAAAGCCTGACTCTATGTGTTTTATCTCATGAAAAATTCGATTTGGAAACTGTTTTTAAACAGTTGTTCCCTGCTGTCGAGCAGTCACAGATACCTATACGGACAAGTCCATTGATTGGTGATGATCAAAAAAATTATGGAAGTTTACTCTCTTTTGGCTCCATCCATATCACCCTTCTCTTCGGTTGTCATGATCTTCAGGCTGGTTGTCAATTAATAAAAAACGTCACTGTTGGAACTCATAGCTATATTGTAGATATCGAAAGAGGGAAAAAAATAGCTACAGAGCAGTGTCCTTATTATACCACATTTTTCGCTATGAAACAGGAACCTCGAGAAACATTGATACTTCAGACTAGAGAGGCAAATCCAGAAGTTAGAAAGAGATTAGAACCATTGTGGAGGATGAAATGGGAATGCTTTTCTAAAAATATTCCACCTGTGAAGCTTTCGGAATTACTTCAACTACTGATAAAAAATCGCGCAGATGCGAAATCCCCTATATATCAAGAAGTTTTCGATCATTTTATGCAGCTTGTGACTTCTTCTATAAAAAATAAAACCCTTACTGATGAAGAACTAAAGCCCCTTCAAACCATGCTAGCACAAGAAGGAAATCTTAAGTTTATTCAATCGCACGGCAATTTTAATGCACTGGCCTCTGCTTTGATGCGGCTTCCCTCTTTATTAAAACCGCTTAAAAATGCGATTTTCGACTTCGCTTTAGTACAACAAAATGAGATAGCAATTCCTTTTTTAAAAGAACCATTTTTACAGGTAGGCATTGATCCTGATAGAAAATTTAAAGCCTTTTCCAGGCTGTCAAAACTAGATTTTCCTTCGGAATATATATTTGGGGAAGAACTTGTCGCGATGGGAGTAAAGTTAGCCCAAGAAACAGTAAGAGAAGGAGAAAAAACTATTGGTAGGCGTGTGGGGTTCTTTACAGAGTTTCAAGCTGTCTTGGAAAAAACAATGTTCCCACCTGATGTTACAGTTATTGAAAAAATTTTGACTGACATCTTCGCGTTAAAATCAAAAATTCCTCCTCGGCTTTATCCGTTTCTTATTGCAGGGATAAAGTTGATTGGGCTACAAGACCCTGCGGTTGATCCGATGTTGATTGCGCTCATCAGGCTTTCAGATAAGTTTGATGCAACATTTAAAAGAGAGATATTTATTCCACTTCTTGGAGAGTGGGAGCCACCAGAGGATCAAAGTTATCTTCTTTTGAAATTGGCTGCTCAATATAAATTACAAGGTTGCATTCATGTCACCAATTTCGATGCACGCTTACAGACTGCCATTGAATCTTCTAATCAGGAAGAATTTGACGCATTATTACAGGAATGTTTCAAAGACAAAATCGATATGGATAAGTTTTGGGAGCTTCTCGACGCTTCCTTTACTGTGTCTGCATTTACTGACAGGCAAAGCCAGCTTTTTCCAACTATTAAGGATTTTATATTTGCAGGTGCATCAACTGATAAATTACCGATTTTTTTGAATTCATTACCAAAGAAACTGCAGGCTCTTCCGGATATAAATTCTGTAGCAACGGCGAAAGTTGTTTTATATGAACTCATTGAAGAATTAAAAAGGGAACCACAGGTGGTGCGGCGTTCAGCTGATCAAAATTCAGCTGGTCGAGATCTAGTTAATTTTAAATTAGATGAGACTTGCCAACAAATTCTTAAAGAGATTGTTCATTCTGTCATTGCTCTTGATAAACTCTCTTCAGAGGTAATGTCAGAATTAATGAGCCTATTCAAGAATAAAATTCAGGGAATTACACTGCTTCCATTACCATTATTTAAGACGGTGGTAGAAAAGTATGTGATCAACCATCCGAAAGATGCGATCAAAGACCCTGTTATTATAGAAGCATTACACCAGCTTGCGCCGACATATCCGGAAAAGGTTTCTGAACTGGTGGGGTTGATGCTTCTGTCGTCTCCTGTTGAACCAATTTTATCTGAGCATTTCGATGCAGTTATGGATTATTTAAAAACGGGTACACCGGAGCTTTGTGCCGCTGCATTAGAGATATATTTTGCTACCATCCATGATCAGATCCAACAGCTGAATGGAGTAAAGCTAGAACGATCTATACAACCATCAAAAAAAATGTACGAGTTTTTATTAATGCATTTGTCTCTTATTGATAAGTTTAAGCTGTATACAAAAATTGACAAACTTGTTGGTCTTCTTATAGACACTAAACCAAATGTCGAATTGATTGTTTCTGATAGTTTTCTTAGAAGTGAAAAAGAATCAAGTTTGTTTAATAAATTATCTGAATTTTTATTAAAAATTGATTTAAAACAAATACATTGGGTCGATTTAGGGGAAAAAGGGCTATTGACTAAACAACTCAGAGGAGCTGCCAATTTTTATAGCTCTAGGAGGGGTGCAAATGCGAATACAGGGCTTTTGCCGTTGGTTACTTTTCACTCTCCCAATGTAAATGTTTATGGAAAAGTAGGACAACCAACACATAAAAGGCCTGATTCTTTAGAGATTGATTTTCTGTTAAAGATCTTAGATATAATGCAACTGATCTCGAAATCCTCTTTTTCGAGTCTTAAGTATTTTCATGACGGGCTACAGCTCTTAGATAAGTCCAAGGAAACTTTTTCTTTTATGAAGAAAGTTCCTATTAAGGATGTAAAGAAACATAAGGAGACTCTCCGCCAGATATTTATCTCTTTCCTGTGCTATTCAGATGATCGTTCAGAGGAGCTGATTTATCTTTTAAATAAAGCCATTCCTGATTTTCGAGAGACATTGGGACAATTGACAATTTTAGAAAATTTAAAATCTTACGAGAGTGATTGTGCTTCTGCTGCGGCCGCTGATGCCGGGAATGTGCTATCTGTGAACTTTATTATTTCTGATTTAACGACTGATTTTCTTTATTTCCTGTTTAAGTGGGAATCTGTATTTGATTTTATTTCAAAGGCTTTTAATACTAAGGAGGTCGATGATTATATAAAACGCAATCACGGTTATTTAAATTTAAGAAAGTTTATAAGCGAAAAAATTCTCGAAGAGCATCCTGATATTGAATATTATGATCTTGTTCATGCGCCGATTCCATTGGAGTCTGAATCAGAGAGTGATCAACCCGAAAAAGTTGTTAAAGAAAAAAAGCAATCGGGAATAGAAGCGATAAAAGCGCTTCTAGTGAGTCATAATTTTTTCGATCATTACATACATCAATTGTATTTGTGTTGTCCGGAAGAATTGAGATCTACGCAAGAGTCTTTGGTGAAAGAACAGTGGGAATTCTTGAAAAATACGTCAACAAATCTTTCAAATATTATCCAAACATTGATGGGTATCATTAAGAAGTATGCTTTAACTGATGTCAACCTCGATATCTACATTGAGGATCGTGTTAAATTTCTCAAAAATAAACAACTAGCATGGGTAAAACATTTGGTTGAAGAAGCAGCAAACACTCTATTTTCGGGAGAATTCATTTTAGAAGTTGATCTTCGGAGAGGGGAGCAAAGCAAGTCATTTATTGACGAAGAAAAAAGAAATTTTATCTCTGGTTCGATTGCGGGTGGAAAAAAATTGTTGCTTGATTTCGCGAAGCAAAATCAAGTGGATTTTTACTTTGATCCAAACAAATTCCTTGAATTTCAAAAGTCCTTTAAGCTGCAACTTGATCAAAACGAGAAAAATACCCGAAAAAGAATGCTAGTGTGATAAGGGGATTCCACTTGTATTTTTTTTATTTGCAGAATAGGATGAAGAATTATTCGTAATGGATGTGGTCTATGCAAAAACTCTCTGCAGATATAGTCGTCATTGGTTCGGGGCCTGCTGGGCAAAAAGCTGCAATTCAAGCTGTAAAGCTCGGAAAGCGCGTTATTGTCGTTGAAAGGCTTCCAGAACCTGGAGGCAATTGTCTTTATTATGGGACAATTCCGTCTAAGTCGTTGCGAGAGGCGATCATCGATCTTTCTCGTTTTAATGAACGAGGATTTTGTCCGATCGACTATAAATTGGGAGATATTACAGTTCCGATGCTCACCAATCGACTTCAACAAGTGATTGATGAAGAGAAGAAATTGGTAAGTCGTCAGTTTAAGAAAAATAACATCCTTCTTTTAGAGGGCTTTGCACGCTTTGAAAATCCGCATACGCTAGTTCTCGTTGACGCAGACAATCGTCCCACCTACGAAATCACGGCTATGAACTTTATTATTGCCACCGGCTCCAAGCCCCGCAATCCACATGAAGTGCCCTTTGATAATGACGTCATTTTAGATTCTACTCGTCTTCTTGGCCTTTCTAAAGTACCTAAAAGTTTAATTGTTTTGGGAGGGGGTATCATTGGTTCTGAATATGCTAGTTTTTTTGCCGCTTTGGGAACAGAAGTGACGATTGTCGATAAAAAGAGCCATATATTGCCGATGCTTGACTCAGAAATAGGGATTCACTTGCAGACGGCATTGATGGAGATAGGCTTATGCTTTTTAGGGAAAAAAGAGCCAGAAAAAATCTTTAGAAAGGATGATAAGGCATACGTGACATTTAAGGATGGGTCTACGATTCAAGCCGACGCCCTGCTCTATGCCCTTGGTAGAACGGCGAATGTTGATTCTCTGCACTTGGAAAATGCGGAAATCGAGTTGGATGAGAAATCTTATATTCCTGTTAACGCCCTTTTTCAGACGAGAACGCCTTCGATCTATGCTGTTGGTGATGTCATTGGCGGCCCTTGTTTGGCCTCTACAAGTATGGAACAGGGAAGGCTCGCTGCAAGACATGCTTGCGGTGTTCAGACACACCACTTTCCCCATCTTTATCCAATCGGCATTTACACAATCCCAGAAATATCATGTTGTGGATATACAGAGGAAGAATTAATTGAGAAGGGTTTCCATTATGAGGTGGGAAGGGCGTACTATTATGAAATCGCTCGTAGTCATATTGTAGGCTCTAGCGTCGGCATGTTTAAAATCTTATTCCATTCCGAAACTCTAGAGATCTTAGGAGTTCACATTGTGGGCAGAAGTGCCACCGAGGTAATTCATATCGGACTGATGGCGATTGGCTTCCGTGCTAAAATCAATTATTTCATCGATCAAGTGTTTAACTACCCCACATTTGCTGAAGGGTATCGAATCGCCGCCCTCAACGGTTTCAATAAAATGCATCGAAACTAAGCGTTAGTAAGGCACATTGCGTTAATCATTTTATTTGAAACAGCTCATTCCTAATGCGAATAATGCAATTCCTCCAATGATTGTTGCTGGTTTCCCTATTTTCGTTTTTGCTTCTTCCGCGATTAAATGCAAGCCAGTCAAAACCGTTATCTGCAGTAAAGAGGAAAAAAGTTGAGGATTGTTTCCCTTGGCTAGATTACCTATGAAATTTGTACAGATATTCATGAGAACAACATCTGTTGCTAATCCCCATAGAGAGTTGGGAATATCTTCTCCTCCTCCTAATACGACACATGCTCTCGCTACCCATGTAGCTCTATTTTTAATGGGACTACAGACTATACCTAAGGAGATTGCTCCACTTAAAATGTCATCACAAGTTATTTCCATTTAATGACTCCTATTTAAATAAATTAAGCTAATCCTATCATACGGCTTTAATAAAATTAACCGAACCTAAGGGTTGCAGGGTGTCGTATTAATTATTTTATTGGGAATAGCTCATCTTTAATGCTAGCAATCCAACTCCTCCAACGACTCCAATAAGGGTTGCCTTTTTTCCTATTCTCTCTTGTGCTATTTTTATGGCAACACATAAAATACTTATACATATGTCTTCTAATAAAGGCTTGGTGAATACATTAAATACGGCGTTTCCATATTTTTGGATATTTACTATATCACTGGCATCTTTAGCTATACCACAATATATCACGCCATGTGCTATTTGTGATAGAGTTCTATTAATTGTCCTTCCTTCCGCGTTTCCGAATGCTATCCATGTTCTCGCCATCCATTCAAAGCTCTTTCTAATGGGGGTATTGACCATAACCGTTGGAATCACTAATGTGTATAAAGCATCTTTTGTATATTCTATATTCATAAAAAACCTATGTTATTTAAATTGATATTTACCAAATTTAATCATATTTGTTTTTAAATGTCAACTAAAATGATTCATCGCAATTTGCAGGGTTTTTCTCTGGGAACCACACTCCTGTTTAATAGACCCCTTTGTGCCTTCGTGTCTTTGTGTTTAATTTTTATAGTTTTGCGCAGCAATTCATGCAAGTAACTAGTTAATAATTAAACACAAAGATACGAAGGCACAAAGACACAAAGAGAAGACGATGGTCACAAAATTGTATTTTTTGTATCCTTATATTCATTTTGTAGACAATGGTGGTGTTCTGATGAAAATTTTGCTCAGCTGGTTAAAAGAATATATCGCTCTCGAAGAGACTCCTGCTCAAATTGCCAAAATGCTCACAATGGCAGGATTGGAAGTCGATGCTGTTCGAGATTTGTCAGCGGGATGCCAGGGGGTTGTCGTTTGTAAAATCCTTGATGTTCAGCAACATCCACAAGCGGATCGCTTGAAACTGGCCTCGGTCACCGATGGAGAAAAAGTGTATCATTTGGTCTGTGGAGCCCCCAATTGCCGTCCAGGGATAAAAACGGCTTTGGCGGTTGTCTGGGCAACGGTCCTTGATTATGATGGAAAACCAGTCAAAATTAAAAAAAGCAAAATCCGCGGTGTCGAATCAGATGGAATGCTTTGTGCTCCTGCTGAATTAGGTCTTGTTGGCGATGATGGAATTATCGAATTGGCAGACCACATCAAAGAGGGAACTGATGTGGCAAGCCTCTATAACGATGTTGAATTTGAAATCTCACTAACTCCTAATTTAGGACACTGTTCAAGCATTTTAGGGGTCGCTAGAGAATTGTCTGCATTGACTGGCATTCCCATCCAGCTTCCTCAAATCGAAGTGACAACCAATTCAAATTTAAAAACTGAAATTAAAGTGACCAGCCCAGTCGATTGCCCCCGTTACGCCTGCCGTTTACTCAAAGGGGTGACGATAGGGGAGTCTCCTGATTGGTTAAAAAAACGGTTAGAAGCGAGCGGCATTCGTCCGATTAATCACGTTGTCGACGCTACGAATTATGTGATGCTCGAATTGGGACATCCTTTGCATGCTTTTGATTCTGACAAATTGACTGAAAAACAACTGGTGGTCCGCAATGCCAAGAAGGGGGAATCGTTAACCACCCTTGATGGAAAAGAACGAATCCTTGAAGAGCGGGATCTTTTGATTTGTGATGGCGATAAACCCGTAGCTCTTGCAGGAGTGATGGGAGGGGCTAATAGTGAAGTAGGCGCATCGACCAAAAATATTTTGTTAGAAGCCGCCTATTTTTCTCCTGGTGCTATCCGACGTACTAGCAAGCGCCTTGGACTAATGACAGACGCTTCTAAACGATTTGAAAGGGGGACAGATCCCAATGGGTTAGCCTTAGCTCTCGATCGGGTCACGATGTTAATTCAACAGGTTTCTCCTGAAGTCACTTGCGGTGAAATACAGACCACATGCGGCGATTTTCCAAAAAAAATAGTGAAGGTGCGTTTGAATCGGATCAATCAATTGCTTGGGACGCATTTGGGAGTGGGTGAAGTGGAAGATGTTTTTCTTCTTCTCGGGATGCATTCTACCTGTGACGGCTCAGATTGTTTTTCCGTAGAAATTCCCACATATCGCAATGACGTTCAAGAAGAGGTCGATCTCATAGAGGAGGTGGCTCGCATTTATGGGTATGATCATATCGATCAGGGATCGAATTCATTTTCTTTCTCTACCATCCCTCATGATACGGTATTTTTACAAGAAAGAGAAATGCGCGAACGGCTACTCAGGGAAGGATTACAAGAATTTCTCACTTGTGACTTGATTGGTCAGGCTATTCTTGATATTGTTGGGGAGTCTGGAATTCCAGAAAAAATGTGGGTGAAAGTGCTCAACCCCAACTCGAGTGAGCAGTCAATTTTACGTACCTCCCTTCTTCCGGGCTTGCTGCAAGTGGTGAAGCACAACCAAGACCATCAAAATCATCATATCGCCGGTTTTGAAATTGGTCGCGTTCATTTTAAAGAAAACGAGACATATCGAGAACCATCAGTAGTGGGAATCGTTTTGGCCGGCGAATCGCATCCAGCAAATTGGAATGTAAAATCGGTCGCATGGGATTTCTTTGGCCTTAAAGGGATCATAGAAAATTTGTTAAATGAAATAGGTGTGACGGGTTTTGAGTTTAAGGAGAGTTCTTTGAGTATGCTCCACCCCGGACGTCAGGCGGCAATTCTCGTAGGGTCTGTTACCGTTGGAGTGATGGGGGAAATCCACCCTGTCGTATTGCGTCGGATGGGAATTTCCCAACGGGTATTGTTTGCTGAGATGAATTTGGCTGATCTCTTTGCTGCAAGGCCGGCAGATCGGCTGATGCGGTCTATCCCTATTTATCCGGGCTCTGAGAGGGATTGGACCCTCACCCTCAAAGAAGAAGTTCCTGTAAGTGAATTATTTAAAGAAATTAATGCCGTCAAATCACCGTTTTTAGAAAGCAGTTCTTTAGTTGGTATTTACCGTAGCGACCAGCTTGGAAAAGGATTAAAAAACGTCACGGTGAATTTTGTTTATAGAGATAAAGAAAAAACAATTTCTCAGGAAGTTGTCGATCGTGAGCATGCTCATTTAATGAATCAAGTAGAAAGGTTGAAATTATGAAAGTTAGATCCTTAAAAAATACAGTTGGTGTCATTGTTTTGATGGCGCTTTCAACATCTTGCAACTATCATGATATGAGTGATGATGGGGTTTTAGACGAAACTTTTATTCATAAGTATGGCGTTGCCGTTCCCCGTGATTTTTGGTCCCTTAGTGGAGAAGACGGAACTGTTGTTTCTACGATGGCAAACGGGGTGATTGTGACAAAGAAGTATGCTAGTGGAATCCTTCACGGCTCTACCACTTACACGTTTCCACAGAGCTCTCAGATAGAAAAAGAAGAGATTTATTACCATGGAATCTTGGTCAAAGAAATCGATTATTTTCCCGACAGCACCCCTGAAAAAGAAATTGTTTATGATAGGATTCCAGACGCTTCAAAGGAATTTGAACCAGCGCCTCCTCAGGATCCCGACTCTTCAGATCTAACCTCTGCTCAACCTCATACGCCCACAAAAGAACTAAAGACAATTTCCTCGTGGTATTTTGGTGGCACTCCGCGTTCTGTTGAGCAGTACATAGGAGATCAGCTGCTTACTGGAGAGTACTATACACTTAGCAATCAACATGACTCTTCTGTAGAAAACTTTGCCGGAGTGCGTTTGGTTCGCGATGAGCATGGCCAACTGATTTCGAGAGATAATATTGAAAATGGTCAGTTGGTGTTGAAAACAGCATTTTATCCTAATGGGACACCCAAAGAGAAAACACCTTATAAAGACGGTGTTGTCAATGGGACTAAGCAGACTTTTTACTCAGCCGGAGACCCCGACACCGTTGAGGAGTGGGTGATGGGTCAGCAACAAGGCTTGACAGTGATTTATCAACATGGGGAGAAAACTGCTGAAGTGCCCTATGTAAACGGAAGTAAGAATGGGGTTGAGAAACGCTACCGAGATGGTGTAGAGCTCATTCAGGAAATTTCCTGGAAAAACGATCAGCTCCACGGTCCCTCAATCACCCATATCGGCAATGCGACCAAAACAGAGTGGTACTACCTTGGAGAACCAAAGAGTAAAGTGGAGTATGACTTCTTAATGAACAAGCGATATGCGATGCCATAAAGCTGTTTTCTCTGACATATCCACACACTCTTCTAATAGATTTTCAAAGGTTTGGGTGGATATGTCAATCGCATAACGCTTATACATGACAACATGGGCGTTTGTGTCATAAAGGACGACACCATTAAATGGATCTCCAAACTTCTCGTATAAAATCTTTTGCACTGAAAGCAGTACCCCGTGAGGTGAGCTTGTGCGGCATTCGCGACAGATTTGATCTTCAAAAAAATAATGTTCCATAAGAATCAACCGGTCATCTTGGTTGCGAATATAGCAAAGGCTTTCGTTTTCATCTTCGCGGATGAGTTTTTTTTGCCATGCATTTTGTTCTACTGGCTTGAGATGACGAAAATCAAAGAGGGCAGAATCATAAATGAGGCTGTCAAAAGCCCCATCTTTGTATTTTTCCAGCGAGATTCGCTTATAATAGGGATCGGCAATGACCTTGTAGGTGGTTTCATTGAGTTCAGTAGTCGGGTTGATTCCTTTTGGCTTTCCATTTTTCCATAGGTAATCAGCGTAATGTTTTGTTTCATTGTTTGAGTGCATGGGATCGTCCTTTTTTGGTAACCACTCAGGTGGTATAACCCAGGCTGAAGGCCTGGGTTATACCACCTGAATAGTTACCTTTTTTGTTCCCATTTTTTGCTACATCGGCAATTTTTGCAACTAAGAAAAGAACTCGGACAGTAGTTATATTGCGTAGCGGTGGATTTTTTTTTGTCTCGTCTTGTTATGTTTTTGTTATTGACTCAAGATAAAACCTATGTTATAATCGTGATTTAATGTTTTATTTTTGTTAGTTTAAAACCATAAATAATAGGAGAATTTATTATGCAATCATCCGCATCTTTAGGGCCATATCAGCAAGGATATGACAAGGCATCTTCAGATAACCATGAATGTGACTTCACATGTCACTATAGAGCTAGGAACCCAAATTGTCCAAGTTCCACGGCTCACAACCTATATTTTGCCAGCCAGTTACTATGTGGTGAAGTTACAACTGTATCGAGTGTAACACGTAAAAATCCTAGTCCGGAGAATAGGGACAAATTGAACAAGTCGCTTGATGAGATGGACATAAAAGCTGCAGAAACAAATACATTACTAGCGTATTTAAGAAGCATCAGATTTCCCGTTTGTGCTTGCAAAGAATTAGAGAGCAATTTTGCACATTTAACAGAGTACAGCGGAGACCTTAGAAAAGAATTTTTCCCCAAAGCCGATTAAATAATATTTTTCGGATTGCATAATAAAACGGAAGTTCCACAAAGGCCTTGTACAATTGAACAAGGCCAAAAAGTGGAACTTCCGATAAAAGGGATTTTTGTATGTCAGTATCCAGAAATTTGTCTGTTGATCCAGTTGTACAGCTTACTCAAAGACTTGAGTCATTTCAGCATAATGAGCTGACACAGGCGTTATTCTTTGTGATTTCTATTTTCACTCACATCTTATCCGGAACTAGCCTGGATTTTACCAGATGGCGTGCGAAGAATTTAGCTGCAGAATTTGATTGCTTGGAAGAATTGGTTAGTCGTAAGCAAATTAGCGGAGAGGAGTTCAACGAAATTTGTGAGTTATTCAATACTGCAATCAAGCAAATGGGCAATCAATGGGAAACTGTCTCGAGCAAAGTTGTTAAAAGAGAGTTAGATGAGAAAGTAAACTGTTGTTACTTAAGGACCATCGCACGTCTCTCAAATCTTGAGTATGAAAAAATAATCTGCTCTTTAACTAGTATGCTAGACAACTTGATGGTCTATGATAATAAAATGCATATTGGTGGATTCCGTTATCTCAGCGTAAATGACTATCCTGAGTTAGCAAGAATCGCTGAATTGCGGTTTTCTTTGCCCTATCGTGAACGATACTCCCATTGTTTCAAGCTTGTTCCTAGTTATTTTTCTTCTTCCGAAGGAAGGAAATGCCTCCTTGAAGTCGTGAAAGCAGAAGAATACTAATATGCAATTTTACACGCAAAGCAGATTGTTTTTCCAGCCCCCAATTAGAAATTCAGCATAGCAACTGCCGGCGAAGCCGATCCTGCCTATCCTGTTAATTTTTTATATTTTTCGGGTGATTTTCCATTTGGGAGCTGAAAGTTCCTTAAAATCACATGCATCACATGGTTGGCATGGTATTTGCATCTTGATGAAGTGTGGTTTAGGTGGAATAGAAAAGAGAGGTGCAGTATGACTAAAAATCAACTTCAGAAAAAAATAGCCTACTTAGAATCTGTGAATGATCAATTAAGTGCAGAAGTGAGTTACGTTGATCATTTAATGAGGGCTTTGGGATTTTCTAACGGATTGGCAACTGTTAAAGCAACAGCGCAAGAAATTATTAGCAAAGAGCATATTCAATAATTCAATAAATCAACCCAAAAACCTATGTTTGCAAGGTTCTGAGAACATAGGTTTTTGGATTTCGATCAATTTACTTCGCAGCAGGAGCTTCTTTTTTTGCTTTCTTTGCAAGATGCTGTTCAGCATATGCATTGATGTCCGATTTATGAATCACCCAAGCAGCGCCTTTGCGTTTTGCTTTGAGTCGGCCGATTCTTGTTTCGTAATAAATCTTTTGAGCAGGAACGCTCAACATAGAGGCAACTTGTCCAATAGAATGGTACCCTTTGCTGTTGTCAAAGAGGAGCTCACCGTTAAAAACAGATTTTGAACGAGAGTACTTTTGGTTGCGATACTCTTCTAAATCATCGAGATGAATCGTCCAACGTGTTGTTTCTTTTCGTGCTTTCAATTTGTTCAATTTAATTGCTACATAAATAGCTTGACGCGTCACGTTGTTGCGTTCCGCCGCTTCTGTAATAGACACCAATTTTGCTTCTGGTGCTACTGCTTGTTGTTTATCTTTTTCTTTCATAATTATCTCCTTTATAATTTGATTACGAAGTCGTAGTATATATTAAATACCTTTTTTATTCAAGTGTTTTTTTTGATTTTTTGCAGTTTTTACTGAAAAAAATATTTTGCAATCGTTCAACCTTAGGAAGTGTGAAACAATAAGTTGAACGATTCGGCTGCGCCAAAGCCCCGGGGTTGAATCGATTAAAAGTGATCCAATATTATAATATGGGGTCACTTTTAATCGTTCAACCGCGGGAGCTTTCGCGCGGCCCAATCGTCCAACTTATTATTTCACACTTCCTTAGGGCTTTCACGCAACGGAAAACGCAAAAATTCACCGCCGCGCAGCATAAAAAAAGCATTGTCGCATAAAAAAGAATTGAAATCAATAGGTTTTTTAAAAAATGTCATTCTCGTTATGTTTTTTCGAGTGATTTTATAAAAAACACCTGAATTTCTAATGGCATAAAACGTCGATTTGGAGTTATACTCGGGGATAAGTCTCTAGTTTATTTTGGGACTGCCAGACGTAACGTTTTGATTTTAGGAGTTTTATGCCGCGCATATCCTTGTTTTTTTTATCGGTGATAGTGACTGCTTTTTTCTTTAATGGCAGTGTAGAAGCTAAACTACCTGAATTGACTCCCAAAAATACAACAGAGAAAATTAATGAAATCATGAAGTCACATGCGACGCATAAACACATTAATCCCGTTTTAATTAAACGAATTCTCTCTAACTATATTGAGGAATTGGATCCAACAAAAACTTACTTTATTGAGTCTGATATCCATAAGTGGCTTGAGCCTTCAGACGAACAAGTAGAAGTCATTATGGAGGAATACACTCATAGCAACTTTGTGACATTTGAAGAGATTTATGCGGCGATGCAACACGTCATCGAACGTCGTAGAGAGCTGGAAAAACAAAGTGATTGGGAGCATCTTCCGAAACATGTCAAAGCAAGTGAATTTAAAGATCTGCAGTGGACCACAACGGAAGAGGAGCTTCTGACCCGTTTGATGCGTATCCGGGCATTGCAAATTGAGACAGCGTCAAAGCTTAGTGAGGATTTAAAAGAGAAATCGTTACAGAGAATTACCAAAAGGCAAACTAAATATGAAGAAGAGATCCTAACGACAGATGATATTCAAAAGCAACGTTATATTCTTTCAACTCTTTTGAAGGCCACCGCAGCGGCTCTCGATGCACACACTTCTTATTTCACCCCTGATGAAGCAACGCAGTTTATGATCAACGTTCAGCAGCGTTTGTTTGGAATTGGCGCGCAGCTTCGCGATGATATTAATGGGTTTACAGTTGTCAAACTCGTAGAGGGGGGGCCAGCGGCATTAAGCAAAGAACTTAAAGTTAAAGATCGCATTATTGCAGTCAATGGTGAACCCGTTGTAGGAATGGATATAAAGGACGCTGTAGAGCTTATTCGCGGCGAAGAAAAAACACCGGTAGTCTTAACTGTTATCAGGGAAACAGGTGAAGATGAACAAAAGGTCGAAGAGAAACTCGATATTCAACTTTATCGCGCAGAGGTTGTTCTCAAAGAAACTCGTTATGAGTCGACCTATGAACCCTATGCCGATGGGGGTATCGTCTACCTTAAGCTCTATTCATTTTATCAAGATCCCGACAGCTCATCTACAGCTGATTTATCGGCAGAGTTGCGCCGATTAAAGAAAGAATACAATGTCAAAGGAGTCGTTTTAGATCTCCGTTATAATTCTGGCGGCATTCTTTCTCAGGCAGTGGGTGTCTCAGGATTATTTATCTCTAAGGGAATTGTCGTTTCCATTAAAGATGAAATGGGACAGATTCAACACCTTCGCGACTTAGAAGGAAGAACCATGTGGGATGGTCCACTGATCGTCCTTACAAGTCGGGCTAGTGCTTCTGCCTCAGAAATCGTGGCTCAGACATTGCAAGATTATGGTCGAGCTATTATTGTAGGCGATGATCACACATTTGGTAAGGGATCTTTTCAGACGTTTACTCTAAACACAACAGCTAAAAACGATGCCGTTAATCCACAAGGGGAGTATAAAGTCACACGAGGTCGTTATTATACCGTGTCGGGAAAAACACCGCAGTTAACAGGGGTTCTCTCAGACATTGTCGTGCCAGGACCGTTAAGTGAAATCGAAATTGGAGAAAAATTCAGCAAGTATCCACTTGAAAATGATGAAATCTCACCTAACTTCAATGATACCTTGGCAGACATCCCTTATTTTCAAAGAGAGAAAGTACGTTCTCTTTATAAATTCAATATACAGACTCGTCAGCACACTTATTTACCCTATATGACACAGCTCAAAGAAAATTCAGCACTGCGCATTGCAAACAATAAAATATACCAAAAATTTCTGAAAGAACTGAAGAAAAATGGGGATGTTGAAGAGGAGCCTTCTGAGGAGTTGGGACAATGTGATTTACAATTGATAGAGACATATAATATAATGAGAGATCTTCTTTTTTTAATGTATCAGGAAGAGACCAAAGAAAAACAACAAATACAACCAACACCAGCTGGAAAAGCAGCTTAAGAGTTTGACATGACTGTTCGCGTACGCATCGCCCCATCCCCCACTGGAGATCCCCATGTGGGCACCGCCTATATGGCTCTTTTTAATCTTCTTTTTGCTCGCCATCATAAAGGTAAGTTTATCTTGCGCATCGAAGACACCGATCGCTCCAGAAGTCGTCCTGAATATGAAGAAAATATTTACAAAGCCCTTTCCTGGTGTGGAATTTCTTGGGATGAAGGACCAGATATTGGTGGGCCTTATGGACCTTATCGACAATCTGAGCGTTTTCATATTTATAAAGAGTATTGTGATCAACTTGTGAAAAATGGGACGGCTTATCCTTGTTTTTGTACAGCTGAAGAACTTGATGAGATGCGTCAGGTGCTTGCAAAACAAGGGGGAAGGCAAGGGTATGATCGCCGTTGCCGCAATTTGAGTGAAGCGGAGATTGCAGAGAAAAAAGCCGCTGGACTACCCTATGTCATTCGTCTCAAAATGCCATTGACCGGTGAATGTGTCTACGAGGATGCTATCAAGGGAAGAATTACCAACCCCTGGGCCGATGTCGATGATCAGGTATTGTTGAAATCTGACGGTTTTCCTACCTACCATTTAGCTAACGTCGTCGATGACCATTTAATGGAAATCACTCACGTGATTCGCGGTGATGAGTGGATGAGTTCAACCCCAAAGCACGTCTATCTGTATGAGGCTTTTGGATGGAAACCACCTGTTTTTATGCATATGCCCCTTCTTTTGGGGAAAGACGGAAAAAAACTTTCAAAGCGTAAAAACCCCACATCGATTTTCTTTTATCGCGATAGTGGATTTTTACCTGAGGCTTTTTTGAATTTTCTCACGTTGATGGGTTATAGCATGACCGGTGATCGTGAAATTTATTCTCTCGATGATATCATTAAAGAATTTGATGTCAGTCGTATAGGCGTTTCAGGAGCTGTTTTTGATGTGCAGAAGCTGGAGTGGATTAACCAGCAATATCTGATCAAAAATGTACCTGAAGACAAGTTATGGGAGCGCATTAAAAATTGGAGTTTTAATGATGAATTCATGAAGAAGCTCATGCCCCTTTGCCATTCTCGCATTAAAACATTCGGCGATTTCATTGAGCTTTGTGACTTTCTCTTTATTAACCATTTGAAATATACCCAAGAGTTATTTTCTATTAAGGGAACCTCTCCAGAGACATTATGTCAAATTCTGCAGGCCATTATATGGCACCTCGATGAGCATGAAGACTGGGGAAGCAGCGGGATGAATCAGGCATCGCGTGATGTGGCGGTGATTTTTGATGTCAACCACAAAAAGATCATCATGCCTTTACTGTTTGGGGCGCTTATGGGCAAGCTGCAAGGGCCTCCTTTATTTGATTCTGTCGGTATTTTGGGTAAAGACCGCACCCGTGCTCGTCTGTTAAATACCATCGAGTTTTTAGGGGGCATCTCTAATAAGAAAATGGATGCCTTAAAGAAAGGCTGGGCGCAGAAAAATTGTAAATCAGTAGAATAAGTATGTGGTTTGAGAAGGCTGAAACGTGTTGTGATGTAGCAGTCTCCGCTCTAGATGGAGTCTATGGGTGGGGCAGTGAAGCAGTTGCAATTGTCGTTTTTGTCTTCATCTTTAATTTTTTGACCAAACGATTACTCCGCTTCCTTCATCTTTACTTTAAAAAACAAGGTAAGATATGGAAAGATAGCTTTGTTAGCGCTCTTTATAAACCGTTGAGCTATTACGTCTGGTTCTTTGCCATTATTCAAACAATCGATCTGATTGCAGCAAGCATTGTTGAGGAATTTTCACCACAAGATCGTCATCTTATCCTTTTAGTTGGAGCTCTAATCGCATTTACCTGGTTTTTGATGCGATGGAAAAATTTAGTGGCTCATCATCTGATTGAGCAGAGCAAACAAAGGGAAATCACCATTGAACAAGGTAAAATCGGTGCCATTGATAAAATGCTAACAATTGCAATTTTATTTTTTATGGCTCTTCTTTTGTTAGAAGTGACAGGAAGAAGCATGAATACCATTATTGCTTTTGGTGGCGTTGGTGGATTGGCGTTAGCCTTTGCCTCCCAGGAAATTATTGCTAATTTCTTTGGAGGTTTTATGATTTATCTTACACGACCATTCACCATTGGCGATTGGATTTTAATTCCCGATCATAAAATTGAAGGGATCGTCGAAGAAATAGGTTGGTACATGACGCGGATGCGTTCTCTTGATAAACGTCCAATTTATATTCCTAATGCTATTTTCTCAAAATTGATTGTCATGACTCCTTCGAGAATGACTCATCGTCAAATCAAGGAGATTATTAACGTTCCCTATGAGGACGTATCAAAACTCAAAGCTTTGGTCCATGACTTTAGGGAAATGCTACAGCACCATTTGGAGATGGATCGCAGTCAACCTATCGTTGTTCGTCTTAATGGATTTGGAGAGCACGCCATAGAGGTTTTAATCAAGGCCCATACCCAGATAACAGATGATGAGGGGTATTTAAGGGTCAAAGAAGACGTGCTTTTTAAAGTTATCGCCATCATGGAAAAACATGGGGTAAGTCTCAGCTCTCCCCAATCCATCCTTCTCGTTCCACCCTCCTCACCCGAATCAATCAAAAGTATGTAGATTGATAGTAGGTAGAAACAAGATAAGCGAGTACAGGATATGTAGGATCAGGGAGGATATGAAGGATCGTTATTGCTAGCCTCAGAGAGTTGTAATATTTTTAAGTTCCTCGCAAGCTCGGATCTTAAAAAAAACCATTCTAAGTGGGGCCTCGAGGCCCCACTTAGAAGAATAAATTAATTGCTGAGCTTGCGAGGCAATTAATTTATTTTTGTGGCTAGCAATAACGATCCTTCATATCCTCCCTGATCCTACATATCCTGTACTCGCTTATCTTGTTTCTACTCATCCCTGTTTCTTTGCAGCTTTGCGTTTCTATATTCATGTGCAATGTCTTGAGAGTAGAATTATTCTTAAGCTTGGATTGATTGAAGTTCTTGATCTACCCAGCGGTTGTGTTTCTTGATAAGGTCGATCAGGCGGTCGTCAGCATCAGCAAAACTAATGTCCTTTTCAACACACTCCTTGCCAACATAAAGATCGATCATGCCCGGTTTGGAACCGACATAACCAAAATCCGCATCAGCCATTTCCCCGGGACCATTTACAATGCAGCCCATGATAGCGATTTTGACTCCAGGAAGGTGAGCTGTTCGGCTGCGTATCCGTTTGGAGACATCTTGAAGATCAAAAAGAGTACGTCCGCAGCTAGGACATGAAATGAAGTCTGTTTTGGAAGTGCGCATCCTAGCTGCCTGTAAGATATTAAAACTTAAACTGCGCAGAAAATCAGTCTCATATGGCCCTTCAATCCAAATGCCATCTCCTAACCCATCGCAAAAAAGAGCTCCATATTCAGCTGCCGAGCGGATAATCAAATCTTCTTTGGAACAATTATATTTAAAATTCAAGATGACAGGAGTTGAGATTTGGTTGGTTTGTAGCCAATCGAAAAATTGACGACAGTAATGTAATCGATGGTTTGTCGGAGAAAGAATGATTAAAGCTGGGTTGATGGTGAGAAGTTGGTCCCAATCGCTCACAGAATCATCCTTAATGATGACAGCTACCGGATCTTTTGTGGTAGGGACAAGGGAAAAACGATTCAATTGAGATTGTTTGTGATGCGTTTGAACGGCTTCCTGGAGCGTCATTATAGAGTTGGCTATTTCGCATGGTGCCGAAGAGAAAATTCCAATACCAGCTTCTTTTATATTTTTTAAAGTTGGGTAGATAGAGTCATTTGGAGTGCTATTGTGAGAAATTGCAATGGCATCGGCACTAGAAATCTTGAGCCGCGGCCGTCCAAGTTGTACATCGCATCCGATCGATTTGTAATATTCTGGATGTTGAAGTTCTTGGTTGCTCAGAGAAAGAATAACGGTTCCATCCCGGTGAGAGGCGATGTTTTTGTGAAAGTTTACCAGACGTCTTTTGATCTCATTGATATTGCGGTGCTTTTCTTCGAACGGGGCAACTCCGGTTCCTTCATAGGCGCTAGCTAAGGCAAGAAGGCGTTTGCATGGGTCTATCTCTTTCCATGCATCCTCAGTGAGGGAAACTCGTATTGTCTCGCCAATTCCATCCAGAAGAAGAGAACCAATTCCCATTGCCGATTTGATCCGTCCATCCTCTCCTTCTCCCGCCTCAGTCACACCTAGATGAAGCGGGTAGTCCCACCCTAAAGCAATCATTTCAGCTGCAAGTAGACGGTAAGCTTGGATCATTACCTGTGGATTGGAAGATTTCATTGAAAACATGAAATCATGGTAATCGTTTTTTCGACAGACTCGTGCAAATTCTAAAGCTGATTCCAACATCCCTTTCGGGGAATCTCCATAGCGATTCATGATTCTGTCTGAAAGAGAACCGTGGTTGGTTCCTATGCGCATCGCTCGTTTTAATCGTTTGCATTTTTCTATAAGAGGGGTAAATTTCTCTTCAATTCTTTCGATTTCTTGTGCATATGCTTCGTCGTCATACTCAATAACCTTAAAGGAGGCTCTCTTATCGATATAGTTGCCTGGGTTAATACGCACTTTATCGACGAAGTCGACAACCCTCATCGCAGCCGGGGGAAAGAAATGGATATCGGCAACAAGGGGGATGGTATATCCTCGCTGAATTAGTCCGCTTTTGATCGCTTCGCATGTGTCGGCCTCTTTCATTCCTTGAACAGTGACCCTTGCTATTTCGCAACCTGCATCGGCAAGACGCATGATTTGTTCTATCGTCGCCGCGGCATCGCGTGTGCTCGATGTTGTCATTGATTGAATTCGGATTGGGTTATTTCCCCCAACGCCGACATTACCAACCATCACTTCACGTGTTGTTCTTCTTTTGGTTTGAAATATAGATTCACAGTATTTAATCATGTTTAATATATGCGCCCCGGTAGTGGGTGTATAAAAAATATTTTTATCAATCTATGGTCGTTATTAAAGCGATAACGGTACAGCTACTCCTATAAATGCACTGATTAAAAATCCTGATAGAGACAAATTATACCGATCAGTAGAAACCAATGTAAGTATGAAAAGGGCGGAGCCAAAGAAAAAAGCAGGAGCTGTAGTAAGTACTCCAAGAGCACATAAAGCAAAAAAAGCTCCATGGGCTGTTCCTAATAGGAAACTGGCCACCAAACCTGTTAACTCACCATCATGACAACATATATCATCCTTCTCAGGATATTTAACAGCTGTCTCTTCATCTATTGCTTTCTGCTCTACATTAGCCATAGAAAACGCAGATTTCAATTCGTCTACGGATGGCGGTTGAGGAACGCTACTTTCTCGAAGTATTTCCTCTCCAGTTGGGAAATTTGGATTAATGGTTTGATTGAGGCCTGCTAGTTGGGTTGATGCGAGCATAAAATCCTTAGTTTCGAAAGAGGTCTAATGTGGTTTGAAAGCAGATTTTACATTTAACAATCTTTTAAATCAAGTTATATACCATTTATGGGTTTGATTGAAAATTGTGCACCAATGATCTTTCCTGCGCCCGCTACCGGGGCGCGTCTATTATATCGCGATAACCCCGCTTTCCGCTCGCTGCGCTCGCTTCAAACGGGGCTAATCACATTCCTCCCTACCGGGAGATTCGAAATTAGCTTCTTAGAAGTGAACTTCCCTAGAGGAAGGGAATAAAGATTCGTGTTTTTATTCCCCTACCGGGAGATTCGAAATTAGCTTCTTAGAAGTGAACTTCCCTAGAGGAAGGGAATAAAGATTCGTGTTTTTATTCCCCTCCCGGTAGGGAGGAATGTGATTAGCCCCGTTTGAAGCGAGCGCAGCGAGCGGAAAGCGGGGAAAACATGGTAAACAAATGCGCCCCGGTAGCGGGCGCAGGAGAAGTTACAGCGCACAATTTTTAATCACACCCACCACTTATAGTTTATTAGAATCAATAAATTTTACTATGTCTTCTAGCCTTTTTTGAATGAGGGGATTATTTTTAAGATAACCAAACCAAAGGCCAAAATCTCCGGTTTCTTCGGGAGAGTTAGCTTGGGTCATATTAATTGAAAAAACCATTGTTTCTCCTGATTTATCCTTCAAAATATAGGTGGCTCCAATCAGTTCTTTAGGAACTTGATCACAGGCTAAAGGACAATCAAAGAGGCTTTGGGGGTAGTTGGATAGTTCTTGTCGGTAGATTTTTTGTTGTTCTTGAGTGCGACTATTAAAGCCTTTCTCTGGATAGCAGATATGAAGTTCTCCTTTGTTAGCTAGAATGTCTCTGACAAGCATTGCTCGGGTTGTTACGGTAAAAGGACATAATTTTCTAACTGAGTCAGCAACGAGTTCTTTAGTAATTTCACCTTTTGTGCAAAGAGGTGTTGCAGGCATAGGAGTGTGAATATAACCAACGAGAGAGATGGTACCGTCATTCAATCCAGAGGCCAAAGCATACTCAATGAGTGCTTGAAGCCCTACAAAACGGGGCCGTATTTGTTGATCTTGACCGCTCACTTGCAATACTTCATTTTTCGCTAGATAATCCCAATCGTTTCTAATGGTTGTTTTGAGATTGGCAAATGTGGCAGAGGTTAACCCAGGAATGATATTAGAATTTTCTATTAACTCAGAAACTTTTAGATCAATTTTTTCACCAAGGGAAATCTCTTCAGTAATCTTTCTTAGTTTTTTGGCTTCGGCGGAGATGCTTTGTGTTTTTGGTTTTTTATCTGGGCATTCTTTAGCCATATATCCCAAACCAAGTCCCGTTGCAAAAACGCCTGTTAATAATAGATATGGAAACATTTTTTTTGTTAAATCCTGTGATGCTTTAAATGAACGTCGTTGGTCAAATGGAGGGTCATTTGGAGACGGAAACCCATAGAGAGGTTGCAATCTTTTTATCGGTGTTTTAGGCGGTGCCATACGTGGCATATGGAGAAGCCTGTAAGCAGAGGATAACCTTAGCACAAAAAAACTCCTGATAGAATCCATAATTATATAAAAAAATAACTTTTTGTCAACCGTGACCGTGACTGAAAAAACTGGGTGGAAAAATCTCGTTTCAATCGAGACCGTGACCGAGACCGAAAAGACTGGGTACAAAGATTTTGTATCCAACTGAAACAAAGTGAGGTTTTTCCACTCAGTTTTTCGGTCACGGTCTCGATTGAGGCGAAATATTTATACCCAATTTTTTCTGTCTTGACTGAAGTATATGCGAATTTTAAATTTAATTGCGACTTAAATTGGCCTTATGATATTCGTTACACCTTTAAAACAGGAGAAATCTATGTCTTTAATCTATCGCATTAATTCTTTGAATGTGATTCATGAAGTAATTGATGGTGAAGTTGTCATGATCAATCTAGACAGTGGCTGTTATTATACAATGAACGATTCTGGTTGTTATCTCTGGCAGCTCATTGAACAGGGGTTTGATCATTCACAAATCGTGAGTATTGTCGCAGAGGAATTTTCGGTATCTGCAGAAGAGGTGAAACATCCGATTTCTATATTCATGAACCGATTACTAGAACATGGATTGATCGTCCTATCTGATACCCCTGCTCTTACGTCGCCTATAATGGTACACGCAAAAAAAATGTCTTATGGACCACCTGAATTAATTGTTTTTGAAGATATGCGGGACTTATTATTGCTCGATCCCATTCATGAAATTAGTGAGCAAGGTTGGCCCCATGTCGCATCTAAAAATTAAACCCCTATGCTAACATCTTTAACAGCTTTGAATGCTAAAGAATATTTTTCGTCTGTGATCGCTGCTTTTGAATGCGCTGTAAAGGCAACCTCAGATATTCGTCGTTATTATCGATTGGGGCCGGGAGTTCTTTGTTTGCGTTATGCCGGAGAGGCTCTGGTCACGCCTCTTTCGACAGCGTTTTCTCATCTAGAAATTGCCCCTTGCCTTCCCTCATTGATGATTCACTGTTGGGATAGCATTTCCACCGAAACCCCAATGCCACCACCTCCGTGGCCATCAACTGCCTATGGTGCAAGAGGTCATATTATCGGTTATAATGATGAAGTCATTCGCACGGTATATCAACCGGGCAATGATATATTGCAGATGTACAATAGCATTGAACATACAGGGATCTATTGGATGCAACATCTTCATCTCTTGCCCTATTGGGAAAAGAGCTTTCCAATGCGCAATTTGATCCATTGGTGGTCGAAGTCACAACCTCTTCAGTTAGTTCATGCTGCTGCTGTAGGGACAAATAAAGGAGGCGTGTTGTTGACAGGAAAAAGTGGGTCCGGTAAGTCTACAACGGCTTTAACCTGTCTCAACTCCCCATTGCAATATGCAGGGGATGATTATGTGATGATTTCAAACAAACCAGATCCCTTCGTTTATAGCTTGTACAACAGTGCAAAATTAGTTTTTGATAAAGTCGGTGTCTTACCCTATATGGAAGGGAAGTTAAGCAATCCCAATGCATTATCAGGAGAAAAAGCATTGTTTTTTCTCCATCAACATTATCCCAAAAAATTAAATACTGGCTTCCCTATCAAAGCAATATTTTTGCCGCGGGTCACAAATAAAAGCAAAACGGCATTACGCCCAGCAACTGCCGCTGAGGCTCTGTTTGCGCTAGCTCCCACAACTGTCTTGCATCTAGAAGGAGATTCGAAAAACGCATTTGATAAAATGGGGCATTTTGTGAAATCAGCCGCAACATTTTGGATAGATCTGGGATCAGATTTAGAAGAAATTCCACATGTCATTAATGAATTTTTGGAAAGTAGTTATGACTAAACTATGGATTAGTGTGATTATTCCTTATTTCAATGCGGGAGCATTTATAGAGAAGGCATTGACAAGTATTCGTAAGCAATATTATGATCATATAGAAATTGTTTTGATTGATGATGGATCGACGGATGGCATTGCAGATCGCATTAAAGAGTGGGGAGAAAATATTATTTTTCTAAGGCAGGATAATAAGGGCCCCGCAGCGGCACGTAACTTAGGGATTAAACACGCTAAAGGCGATTTTATCGCTTTTTTAGACGCCGATGATCTTTGGCCTGAAGATAAGATTAAAATGCAGTTAGAGCGTTTTCAGATGGATGCAACAGCTGATATCATCACTGGACGCATACAGTATTCCAAGCTTGAGGGAGCTGAAGATGTGGATTTGGCTCTGGCAGAAGACAACACGTTGATCAATGTTCATTTAGGGGCTGCATTGATACGTAGACAAGTCTTTGAGGACGTTGGATTATTTGATGAAACTTTGCGTTTTAGCGAGGATCACGATTGGTTTTTGCGAGCCCGTGAAGCTGGAATGAAAATTATTGTCATGAATAAAGTTACTTTAATCTATCAACTGCACGCTGGCAATATGACAAGAGAAAAACCATTTCATGAGTTTGGGATGTTAAAAATTTTGAAACGCTCGATAGACCGCAGAAAACTTGCATATAACAAAGAAACTGTGAATTTACCTCTTTTTTCGGAGTATAATGATGTCAAGTAAGCCTCTTGTAAGTGCAATTATTCCCGTTTATAATGGTGCCGCATTTCTACGAGAGACGTTACAAAGCGTTTTTGCACAGCAGTATGATCCAATTGAGGTTATCGTTGTCGATGATGGTTCGAATGATGGAAGCTTGGAAATATTATCTGAATATGGAAATAGATTGATATTGATCAAACAATTTCATCAGGGCGTTGCGGTAGCGCGCAATACAGGTTTGGCACGTGCTCAAGGAAAGTACATTGCATTGATCGATCATGATGACCTTTGGTTACCAGAAAAAACAAAGCAACAGGTAGACTATCTTGAAATGCATCCCGATATTGAGTATGTGTTATCGCGGTACAGAATGTTTTTGTCCCCAGGAGCTCAACGTCCGGGGTGGGTTAAACCAGAATTGTTGCATGGTGATCACGCTGGATATCTGTTGGGAACAATGTTAGCTCGCAGGTCTGTTTTTAATCGAGTAGGGGATTTTGACTCCCAATATCGAAATGGCACCGACGATGTTGCATGGTTTTTTAAAGCAAAAGATATGCAAATATCGATGAAGCATCTGCTAGAAGTGTGTCTAGATAAGCGTATCCATGGTAACAACGCATCGAGCCATGTGAGTGCTATGCATCGCGATTTATTACATATTGCAAGACAATCAGCCGAACGTCAACGTCAGCGGGAACTCATATGAAAAACGAACCATTGATAAGCGTCATTATTCCCGTTTATAACAGGGAAAAGTATTTAGTTGAAGCCATTGAAAGCGTTCTTAGGCAGACATGGAAAAATGTGGAATTGGTGGTCATCGACGATGGTTCTACCGACAACACAGCAGATACCGCCTTAGCATTTGAAGGTAAAATTAACTACTATTATCAAAAGAACCGGGGGTTGGGCGCTGCTCGTAATGCCGGTATAGGACATGCTTCTGGTGATCTTATTGCATTTTTAGATAGTGATGATCTTTGGTTGCCAGAAAAATTAGAGAAACAGATGGATGCCTTAAAACAAAATCCAAAAGTGACGATGGCATTCACAATGATAGAACAATTTATCAGTCCAGAATTAAGTCAAGAGCGTCGATCGCAATTACAAGGAGATGGGAAAATTGTGGGTGGTTATTTAGCATCCTCTCTTTTGATTTGGAAAGAGGCTTTAAAACCTGCATGTCTATTTCCAACACACATACAGATTGGAGAATTCATTGCATGGTATGCTAAAGCTCAGGATGAAGGCTTCACCAGCCTACTGGTCAATGAGATTCTTGTGAAACGTCGCATTCATAATGATAATATGGGAATACAGCTGAAGGATCAACGTCGAGAATATTTACATGTGGTCAAAGAAATAGTGGAACGTAGGAAAAAAACATGCACATCATAGAGAGTAGAGGGGGATGTCTTCCTAATGGTGAAAATTTATTGTTTTTAAAAGCCTGTTTGGGGCAACTGCAAGAGACTTTATCCGCTTGGATAGAATGGAGGAAGAGGCATACCCTTGATGCCATTGATGGGGCTTTGTTTCGGATGTTGCCACTTCTTTATTATAAGTTGCAATTAACCGATTATAAAGACGCTGATTTGCAAAAGTTGAAAGGTATTTATAGGCACTGTTGGTACTCCAATCAACTTTTATTTGATACCATCGAAAAGCTCCTAGAAAAATTTCATTCTTGCCATATCCCCACCATACTATTGAAGGGCATTGCCTTAAGTCAAAATTATTACCCCACCCCTTACACACGTCCAATGGCTGATGGGGACGTCTTAATCCCTCTAAAATACGTTGATGAAGCAATTAGTATGCTGTTAGATATGGGATGGTGCATCAGACCTCCTTCAAATGCATGTCTGTACAGTTCTGCTATTTTGCCATTAAAGAGAGATTATAAGCAGACGATGCATGGTTGCACATTCATTAATGACGAAGGATATGAATTTGATTTACATTGGTATCTTTTTCCTGAACTGTGCGGTGGGGACTCGGACCTATTTTGGCGTCGTGCAGTCCCATGCATATTTCGATCGCAAACCACTTTAACACTTTCACCTACAGATCATCTCTTGCACACCTGCATGCACGGTTATAAATGGAATATTCTGCACCCCATGCGTTGGATTGTCGACGCTCATATGATTATTCAGGAGGCTGGCAATGAAATTGAATGGGACTTCATCCTGGCACAGGCAAAAAAGGGTAAATACAGTTTACGTCTATTAAAAAGCCTTGAATTTTTGCACGACAAATGTGAAATACCAATTCCCGATCGAGTACTGGCGTCGCTCCGTGAAATGCAATTTTCATCATTTGAACGTTACGAACACGCTGTAGTGACAAGGGAAAGGGAAGTCATTGCAGATCCTAAAAGGACAGTGTGGTGGCATTTTCAAAGAATATGGTGCACACATCGTCGACGTCACTCTAACCAGCCACTGTTAGTGCAATGGATTAGTTATCCTTTGACATTAACCGATGAACTTCACCTTCAAAGTACGTGGCAACTGCCCATTTTGCTTTGTAAAATCGCTCTTAAAAAAATTAAATTGGCTCTTGCCAAGTCAGGCTAAATCGAGCTCGAAAGGTGGACATCGTGGACAAAATGGACATTATAATCCCGGTATCTCGGGAAATAATTTTATATAGATTGATTTCGTAATTGGTGCCTGATATAATGGACAGTATGATAGAGATAAAGAAAACAATCGAATTTGAAACGTGGTACCAAAACCTTAGAGAGAAAGAGCAAACACAAATCGATGCTCGATTGCAGCGAATTGAAAATGCAGGTCATTTTGGAGATGCAAAGTATCTAGGCGATAGTTTAGCCGAACTTAGGTGGAAAAATGGGTGGCGGGTTTATTTCTTTAAGGAATCATCAATAGGTATTGTTCTACTAATAGGAGGAAGTAAAAATGCACAAGAAAAAGATATCCAAAGAGCCAGACTTTTGCTTCGACGATATGCCGATTTTGAATCTTAAAAAGGAAGTTAAAGTTAAGCAACATCTTCCAGAGAAATCTTTAAAGAATCTTGATAAGGTCGGTGCTGCTCTATTGGAAAGTTTAATAGAAAACGATACGGAGGCGTTTATTGAAATCCTAGACGGCTACCTTCAAGTGAATCGAAGCAAAGTAGCTAAAAAGGCTCATATTGCACGTTCCACTATTCAACAAGCCTTATCCCGCAAAGGAAATCCTACTTTAAAAACCTTGG
Organism: Chlamydiota bacterium; assembly: GCA_013287465.1. Lineage (GTDB taxonomy): Bacteria > Chlamydiota > Chlamydiia > Chlamydiales > Parachlamydiaceae > JABDDS01. The sequence continues at coordinate 46,481 of JABDDS010000005.1, forward strand.
CAAAAATTGTTCACGAATCAGTTGCCTGATTTTATGAATTTTTTATATCAATTGTTTGGGCATATCTATTGATAATTTAATAATAAATATGATAGAATCATTATTCTTGAATAATGATGTAATTATTCAGGCGATATAACCCAGGCTGAAGGCCTGGATGGGTTGTTTGGATTACCGAAAGATTAGAAGCCTTATTCATAGTTCAGAAGTTTTAATAAATGGTAACGTTTAAGCCGCGAACGCGGCGGAAGCATGTAGCCATGGGCGTGAGCCCATGGAAAAACGAAACAAAATGAAGAGCCGCGAATGCGGCGACAGAAAAATCTATGAAACCTGTTGATTCAACATGGAGATAGAACATGAATGGTCGATTGGTAACTGTGTTCCTGTTCATTTTTCTTTTGGCAAAGATGGAAAATGGCAAGCAAAAAAACTGATGTAGGCAATGCAATTTGAAATAAAAACAGAGTTTCAGCCCTGTGGTGATCAACCTCAAGCAATAGAAGAGCTTGTAAATGGAATCAACAGCGGAAAAAGATCGCAAGTGCTCTTGGGGGTGACGGGGTCCGGTAAAACCTTTACCATGGCCAACGTCATTGAACGCGTGCAGCGTCCAACCCTTGTCATCGCTCACAACAAAACGCTAGCAGCTCAGCTCTATCAGGAATTCAAAGCGTTTTTCCCAAATAATGCGGTTGAGTACTTTGTTTCTTATTACGATTATTACCAGCCAGAAGCCTATCTGCCTCGTACCGACACCTATATTGAAAAAGATATGGCGATCAATGATCAGATCGATAAGATGCGTCTTAGTGCCACGCGCTCTCTCTTCGAACGTAGTGATGTGCTAATAGTCGCTTCAGTCTCATGCATCTACGGTCTAGGCTCTCCTGAGTATTACAAAGGGATGAATCTCGTTCTCATTGTTGGAACGGAACGTCGACGCGATGATGTGTTGCTCCATCTTGTCGAAATGCAGTACAAGCGCAATGACTTTGATTTCTCCCGCTCTACTTTCCGTGTCCGCGGTGATGTGTTGGAAATTTTTCCTGCCTACGAGACAGATTTGGCTCTTCGGGTTGAGTTTTTTGGCGATGAGATCGAACGATTGAGCGAGATAGACCCCTTAACCGGTAAGGTGTTGCGACGTATTCAACAGGCAACTATTTATCCAAGTTCCCACCACGTCACACCTGAAGAAGTGCGCCATAATGCGATCCGTACGATTAGAGAAGAATTGAAAGAGAGGATGGAGTTTTTCGAAAAAGAAAATAAACTCATTGAGCTTCAACGCATTCAAGAACGGACGATGTACGATCTCGAAATGCTCAAAGAAGTAGGAGTCTGCAAGGGAATCGAAAATTACTCCCGTCATTTTAGTCAGAGAAAACCAGGAGAACCACCCCCATGCCTGATTGATTACTTCCCTGAAGACTATCTGCTAATCATCGACGAGTCCCACCAAACAATTCCTCAGTTACATGCGATGTGCAACGGCGACCGTGCCCGTAAACAGGCTTTAGTAGATTTCGGATTTAGGCTTCCTTCGGCTTACGACAATCGTCCGTTGAAATTTGAAGAGAGTTATTCCCATTTTCATCAGGTGGTCTATGTTTCTGCAACACCGGGGACATGGGAAGTAGAAGAAGCTGGAAGCGTTGTTGTCAAGCAGGTGATTCGTCCTACCGGACTTCTCGACCCAGAAATTGAGATTCGTCCGGCTGAAGGGCAGGTAGATGATTGTCTTGATGAAATCAGAGAGCATACGCAACAGGGAGGGCGTGTATTGATCACAACCCTGACGAAGCGATTGGCAGAGGAATTGACTAAATACCTCACGGAGCTTGGCGTTAAGATTAAATACCTCCACTCCGATATTGATACTGTCGAAAGAGTGCAAATCATCCACGATTTGCGTTCTGGTGTCGTCGATGCGCTAGTGGGAATCAATCTCTTGCGCGAAGGGCTGGATATGCCAGAAGTGTCTCTTGTGGCGATCCTCGATGCTGACAAGCAGGGTTTTTTACGTAGTGAGACGGCTTTGATTCAGACTTGTGGCAGAGCTGCTCGTAACGTTAAAGGAAGAGTAATCATGTACGCAGATAAAATGACTGCAGCTATCCAAGCAGCGGTCGAGGTGACAAGTCAGCGTCGCATGATACAGCAAACGTATAATGAGGAACATGGAATTACTCCACGCTCCACCAAACGCGGTATCGAACTTCTTGTCCTTCCTGCTATGGAGGGGGGCTATCCGGTAGCTGAAGAGACTGAGGAAGTTTTTGCCGTTGCAGAAGATATTCAAGAATACCTCACCCCAAAAGAACTGGCCGAAAAAATCAAATTTTATGAAGGGGAAATGAAGAAAGCGGCCAAAGAGTTGCGTTTTGAAGATGCTGCTAAAGCGCGCGATCTCTTACGCAAATACCAACAAGATGAACTGGGTTAAACACAATTGATGTTGCTCTTAAATAGAGAAATACATAACATCCCTTATACTGAAACATATAACAGTATAGTAAATTGAAGTGTGAAAAAAGAGAAAAATTAACAGGATAGGCAGGATCGGCTTCGCCGGCAGGATAAGATTTTTTTTATCTTGCCGGCGAAGCCGATCCTGCCTATCCTGTTCTTTAATGAGGAAATTCATGTTACTTGATCATTACGAAGAGTTTACAGAAGCCCAGCTTAAAATTTTAGAGAAATACGTCACAAACACTTCTGGGCATGTTTTTGTATTACGTAACCTTCCTGAAGTGATCAAGGGGGCTTTGTTTTCTCGCTATTCTCGTTCTAATCTGGGATTGCGTTCTCTATTATTAAAGGAGTTTATCTCCAATGATGATGAAGCCGCTTTTTCTTCTATTGTGGGAAATGCTGCTTCAGGGACCGATGATAGTACTAATCAATCTCTCTCTATTCAGAAAGCTCAGAATTTTTATGACCGTATCCTCGATGGATATGGAGATGACTCTATTGGTGAACTCGGTGGCGCTCATGTGGCTCTTGAAAATGTCTCGATGCTAGCAGCTAAATTTATTGAAGATAGTCGCATCGGTGGTTCCCCATTAGAAAAATCGACGCGCTACGTTTATTTCGATCAAAAGGTTAACGGAGAATACCTTTTTTACCGAGAGCCTGTGTTGATGACATCGGCTTATCGCAATCTCTATATTCAAACTAGCAATATGCTTTTTGATACCTACGCTAAATTGATTCCTCCAATGACTGCTATTATTGAAAAAACGATGGTTCAATCTTCATCGGTATCAAAAGTGGCTTATACTGCAGCCTTAAGAGCTAAAGTGCTCGATTGTCTCCGTGGGCTTCTTCCTGCAGGCACTCTGACGAATATGGGTGTCTATGGAAATGGGCGTTTCTTTGATCAACTCATTCATAAACTTCACGTGAGCAATTTGGTTGAAATGCAAGATCTTGGCAAGAGGCTTTACGATGAACTCGCTAAGGTGATGCCTTCGTTCATTCGGCGAGCAGAGATCAACCACCATACCCATGAAAAATATGTTGAATTTTCTGAGACAATGTCCTCAGAGCTCAATTTAGTCGCCGAACACAATATTCCGTTAGTCAAAAAAAGAACAGAGGCCGGAGCACGTCTCATAGATTTCGATATCGACGCCCCCATAAAAGTTGCCGCAGCCCTCCTTTTTTCCCATTCAGACAGAAGCCTGTTCGACCTTGCCAATCACTGTCGTTCCTTGCCCGAGGAAGAGCTTGCTCGTATCCTCGACGCAGGATGCGTGGCGCGTGAAAATCGAAGACAAAAATCACCGCGCGCATTGGAATTTGCTAATTTTACATTTGAGATCGTTGCCGATTTCGGAGTCTATCGCGACCTTCACCGCCATCGTATGTTGACACAAGAACGTCAGTTTTTATGTTGTGACTATGGTTTTTATGTGCCTCCAGAAATCGTTGGGACTGAATGTGAATCGGAATATATGGAAGCTCTTTATGAAGCTAAAGCGGCTTATGATACAATTGCAGTGGAACTGCCTGAAGAAGCCCAGTATATTGTTCCTATGGCATATAATATCAGGTGGTATTTCCAGGTCAATCTGCGCGCATTGCAGTGGCTGTGCGAGTTGAGATCTTCCGCTGCCGGACATCCAGGATATCGCTTGGTGGCTCAAAGCATGGCCAAACAGGTGATTCAGGCATTCCCAGCCTTTGAGCGTTTCTTTAAATTTGTCGATTATGAGGGATATGAACTCGGCAGACTCGATCAAGAGGTGCGCAAAGAAGAAAAGAGAATGGCTCGCGAGGCTACTTAAGAGGCGATTGCGGACCTTTAAAATGTTGGCAGGTCTAATCCTGTTACTACGCGAAGCGCTTGGAGTGCGAAAGTCCTCTTTCGCTTTTAGATGACAAAGCGAAAGAGGACTTTCGCACTCCAAACGCTTCGCGTAGTAGAATGTCGTTATCTGAAAAATTTACCTTCCTTTTTTTATCGTGCGCGAGGGCAGATCTCCTCAGGTTTGAAGAAAAATGCAATTTCTGTCTTCGCATTTTCAGCGCTATCTGAGCCATGCACAGCATTAGCATCGATGCTAGAGGCTAGATCAGCGCGGATTGTCCCAGGAGCTGCTTTCTTTGGGTCTGTTGCTCCCATGAGATCGCGGTTTTTCAGGATTGCATTTTCCCCTTGAAGAACTAATAATAACACAGGGCCCGTGATCATAAAATCGACCAAATCTTTGAAGAATGGACGTTCTTTATGCACGGCATAAAATCCTTCTGCTCGTTCCCTTGAAAGATGGACCATTCGGGCTCCAACGATATGCAATCCAGCTTTCTCAAATCGTGAGATGATATTGCCAATATGGTTTTTACCAACGGCATCGGGTTTGATAATTGATAGTGTTTGTTCTAATGTCATAAAAAAAATCCTCCTAAAACGGTGTTCCCGGGTAGTGTACTATGAAGGGAAAATTTTTGGAAGTATTTTTATCCTATAAAAAAAATATACATTCCAACATATTTTGAACTATTATTGCATAACCCCCTTATTTGAGGAGCTCTATAATGAAAAAACTTTCTCTTGCTGATCTGTCATTGAAAAATCAAAAGGTTTTAATGCGTGTAGACTTTAATGTGCCTTTAGATAAGGAAGGGAAGGTTGCTGATGAAACTCGAATTGTAGCTTCTCTACCCTCAATTCGTTATGTGTCGTCGCATGGAGGAGCATTGATTCTGATGAGCCATCTCGGCAGACCTAAAGATCGGCGTGTTGACGCCCTTTCTTTAAAACCTTGTGTCGATTGTTTATCTCGTCTTTTAGGACAAAAAGTATTTTTTGCATCCGATTGTGTCGGATCCGAAGCGGAAAAGATGGCAAAGGCCCTAAAACCAGGAGAGGTTCTTTTGTTGGAAAACTTGCGTTTTCATCGCGCGGAGGAACATCCCGAAGAAGATGAAAATTTTGTCAGGCAGCTAGCTTCCCTCGGTGATATTTATGTCGATGATGCCTTTGGAACAGCACATCGGGCTCACGCTTCAACAGTTTCCATTGCTAAGTACTTTCCAGGAAAAGCTGCAGCGGGTTTTTTAATGGAAAAAGAAATAAATTTTCTTGGAGAAACCCTTGCAAATCCGAAACGTCCTTTTTGCGCCTTGCTTGGAGGTTCTAAAGTGTCGACTAAATGTGGTGTCATTGAAGCGTTAATGAAAAAAGCCGATATAGTTCTTATCGGAGGGGGCATGACCTATACATTTTTGAAAGCACAGGGAATCCCTATTGGTAATTCCATTCATGAAGATGATTTTTTAGATAAAGCGCGAGAGCTTTTAGTCTTAAGTGGTAAGAATGGGTATGCCCGTCTACTTTTGCCTCAGGATATTGTCGTTGCTGACGCTTTAAATGAAAATGCCGATACGCGCATGATCAAATGCAGTCAGGGAATTCCCGATGGATATGAAGGGGTTGATATAGGACCCAATACGTTTGATTTATATGCCGCAGAACTTAGAAAAGCCGCAACAGTGCTGTGGAATGGTCCGGTTGGCGTTTTTGAAATCCCTTTATTTGCCAAGGGGACCAATGCGCTTGCTCATTTGATGGCTGGTCTTAGTGCCATCACGATTGTTGGGGGAGGGGATTCCATCGCCGCGATGCAAGCTGCTGGCGTTGCTGATAAGATCACCCATCTATCGACAGGTGGGGGCGCTTCACTGGAGTACATAGAATTTGGTACTCTTCCCGGCATCGAAGCATTAAGTGTTCAATAATCCGCTTGTTTTCTATTCGAGCTCATGGTAACCTTTATCGCATATTGAGAAATAACCCTATACATAAAGTAGTAAATTTTTTATGCAGTCACCAAAAAAAATTCGCAACGTCGCTATCATTGCCCACATTGACCATGGCAAAACGACAATGCTTGATAGCTTATTAAAACAATCAAATATTTTCCGCGACAATCAGGTCACGGCAGAGCGGATGATGGATTCCTTCGATCAAGAAAAAGAAAGAGGCATCACAATCTTTGCGAAACATACTTCCGTCCAGTTCGAAGATTACTTGATCAATATCATCGATACTCCGGGACACGCCGACTTCTCGGGAGAGGTCGAGCGTATTTTAGGTATGGTCGATTCAGTTCTCCTCCTCGTCGACGCCCAAGAAGGCCCGATGCCGCAAACCCGTTTTGTCTTGTCTAAATCGCTTAAGATGGGATTGCGTCCTATCGTCGTTCTAAACAAAATCGACCGTCCAAATGCAACTCCTGATGCCGTTTTAGATATGACATTCGATCTATTTACAGAACTTGGCGCAACCGACGCTCAGCTCGATTTCCGCTATTGTTACGCTGCTGGATTGGCGGGGTATGCGATCCAAAATCTCGATGACCCGCGCGTTGATATGCGTCCGCTGTTTGAACTCATCGTCTCTGCTGTCGATGCTCCTTCAGGTGATCTAGAGGCTCCATTCCTGATGCAGGCATCGACGATCTCCTATGATGATTACGTGGGACGTCAAGCCTGTGGAAAAATCCTTCAAGGAACCGTCAAAAAAGGACAGCAAGTCATTCATTGCAATGCTGAAGGCAAACAGACGAGATGCTCTATCACTAAGATTGAAGGGTATATGGGGCTTAATAAAGTTGAGCTTGAAGAAGCCGGTGTTGGCAATATTGTCTGCTTATCCGGTATTCCAGATATTACGATTGGTGATACATTATGCGATCCTAAAGAGATCATCCAGCTTCCTCCGATTAAACTTGACGAACCGACTGTTGCCGTTGATATCACTGTCAATAATTCTCCTTTTGTTGGAAGAAGCGGTAAACATGTGACGATGAACAAAATCCGAAGTCGTCTGGAAAGAGAAAAAAAAGCCAATATCTCACTTCGTATTGAAGATGAAGGAGGAGAACAAGATAAGATTTCTGTTGCTGGCCGCGGAGAGTTGCACCTTTCAGTTCTCATCGAATCGATGCGTCGCGAAGGATATGAGTTTAGCGTCTCTAAACCACGCGTTATCATCAAAGAGATTGATGGGGTAAATTGCGAGCCTATAGAACGTGTTCACATCGAAGTGCCAGAAGAATTTGTAGGGGCTGTTATCGAAGAAATGTCTCGCCGTCGTGGCGAGATGCAACATCTCGATAATGATGAACATGGCATCACTTCTATCGACTTCCTCATCCCAACCCGTGGTCTTATGGGATATCGCAATGATTTCCTTACAGTTACGCGTGGGTTGGGTATCTTGACATCAGTATTTGAGAATTTCTCACCATGGAAAGGGGTTATTCCTGGCCGTCCACGTGGCGTCCTCATCTCAATGTGTGCAGGTAAAACAAATGGTTACGCTTGCTTTAACCTTCAAGATCGAGGCGTCCTCTTTGTCTCTCCTGGTGATGAGGTGTATGAGGGAATGGTCGTCGGGGAGAATAGTCGCGAAAACGATCTAATTGTAAATGTCATCAAGGGAAAACAACTGACAAACGTGCGTGCTTCTGGTAGCGATGAGAACATTATTCTTACTCCACCGCGTCGATTCACATTGGAACAATCAATCGACTACATCCAAGATGACGAGCTTATTGAAGTCACACCAGACTGCATTCGCATGCGAAAACGATTCCTGACAGAAGCTGATCGTAAACGTGCTGGAAAATAAGAAGAGGGAAGAATGAAATTACAATGGAAACTATTGGTCTGCGCCGTCGCATTATCGGTGAGTGAACTGTCCTATGGTGCTTATACCTTTCAAAGAGGGCGTTTCGTTGATGTATGTGAAGCTGCAACGATGTCTCCACAGGAACATTATGCCGCTGCAGCCGAAGCATTTAATTGTAGGAATTGGGAAGAGGCAGCTCTCCATTTTTCCATTATTACAGTCAATTTCCCTTCAACGGTATATGGACAAGATGCCTATTGTTATTTGGGTATTTCCTACTACTATCTTCAAGAATATGACTATGCTAATGATGCCCTCACAAACTACTTGAAAACACAAAGTAACCCAAAGTTTTTTCAAGAGTGTATTGAATATAAATTTGCAATAGCACAACGCCTGGCCTGCGGAGCGAAACGTCGTTTTTTTGGTACTAAACAGTTCCCCAAGTGGGCATGTGGGAAAGCAATGGCTCTTGAAATCTATGACGAAGTTATCGTCGCCGTTCCATGCAGCGAAATTGCAGCTCAAGCGCTTATCGCCAAAGGAATTCTTTACTGGTCTGATAGGGAATATCGTTGCGCCGTAGATGCTTTTCAATTGCTCATCCGACGTTTCCCAAAACATGAATTAGCGCCGGAATGTTATTTGTACATTTCTAAGGTCTATCTAGAGCAAAGTCACTACGAGTTTCAAAACCCAGATATTCTCGCCTTTGCAGAAATAAACTATCAACGTTTCGAGAAAAACTTTCCACGTGAAGAACGCCTATGCGAAATCAAAGCCGACCTCATGGAAATTAAAGAGGTCTATGCCTCTGGTCTTTATGAGACGGGACAGTTTTATGAAAGAGTTCACAAACCACGCGCGGCAGTGATCTATTATCATGATGCCATCCATCAATTCCCAGATACTTGTGTCGCTGACTTGTGTCGCCAAAGACTCGATTGCTTAGATCCTAACTACGTGAAGTTTTGTCTTGAGCCAATCATCGACGAAAAAACAGTCGATGAGCTGACTTCTGAGAGTGCAGATGAAGAGACCAAAGAGGATCAAGGGGAAAAAGAAGACTCGGAGTAAGAAATGTTAGAGATGTGCAAATTTATCCTGTACATTCTATGTGGTTTGTTAGTTTCTTGTGGTTACCAATCGGGACCACAGGGACTATCTGCTCGTTATTCCACAATTAGTGTTCCTTATATTAAAGGGGACGTCGATGGTTCTTTTACTGCCGCGGTCATTAAATCGGTGACTGACTCTGGTGCATTTGAATATCGTCCATGCAATGGAGCGTTAGTACTCAACATCAAAGAAGTTGAGGTCGAAGAAGACAACATTGGCTTTCGTTATTACCGTAGAAAATCTGGTAAACTAACCAATGATACAGTCCCTACAGAAGCTCGAATAACCTCCACTGTTGAAGTCTCTCTTGTTGATGCTGCTTCTGGATGCGTTGTATTGGGTCCAGATTATATCTCAACAAGCGTTGATTATGACCACGACTACTATCTAAGCCGCAATGGGGTCAATATTTTTTCCCTTGGGCAGTTGACAGATTTAGAAGAGGCCTATGATGCTGTTCAAAAACCTCTTCACGAAGCGGCAGCAGAAAAAATCACCGACTATATCACCCAAAGTTGGTAATGACCAGTCGCAAATACCCCCCTACAATTGCCCATTTACATCAGATTATTCTGTTCGTTCGAGCTGAATTGGTTGCGATTTCTAGATTTAATGAATCGCAGATTCAAAAAATAGAACTCGCTGTAGAAGAAGTCATTGTCAATATCATTGAACATAGTCAGATGTCGCAAGATGACTTCATCGAAGTTAATTGCAGAGAAAGCATAGCTGGGCAGGGAATTGAAATTGTCATCAGAGATTCTGGTATTCCCTATGACCCCACAAGTCCACAACAGCAAAAGAACGAATCGGAAGGATGCGGGCTTCGGTTGCTCTTCACCATTATGGATCGCGTCAGCTATCGACGCGATGGCTTTTATAATGAGCTTA
>JABDDS010000006.1 GCA_013287465.1 Chlamydiota bacterium
GACTAACGATGCAAACAGTGGTGACGGCTTGACTTCTTTTGTTGAAGAAGGAGGAGGATAGCACGTGAATGGGGGAATCATTTTGATTTCCCTTCATGAGGCGGGTAGCCAGCTTCTAGAGTTTCGAGTTCTTCGTTTTGTTCCTCTTCACTAGAGTCCAGCTGGATGGCAAATATATCCGTTTTGTCGGTTTCATCGTGGAAATTATATGGTGGGTTGTCATTATAAGGTTGTGATGTCTTCCCTGCATCGCAAAATTGGGTGCCTAAAATAAATGCTGCTGTTGATAATATTGCCAGTTGCTTTTGTAACATAAGATCTCCCTTTGGGTGTATAAAAATATCGTATATCAAAGTCTTTCTTTTTTTTGCAATAATTAAAAATCATCATCGTCATCGAGATCTTCGTCATCAAATTCTATGACCGGAGCCTTTTTACCTGCCTTTACAGGTGCTTTTTTGTTGGTATCAGGAGGAAGAAGATCAACCCAAATTGGTGAACTCCAAGCGGTGTGTCCGTCCTCCTGAGTAACTCTGAGGTAATAGTAGACGAAAGGAGGTTTTTTATCTTTGGCATCGATGACAACTTTTTCTATGGGTATCATGTCGTCATAGGAGAAGTGTAAATGATGGCCGTCGTGCTCGAAGGTTTTAATGATTTTCCCATTACGAATGATTTCTATCGATGCAATTTTTGCTGTACATGCAACGTAGCCTGAAAGATGGCGATTGACCCTCAACCCTTGCTTAATTCGTGTATTGAGCTCGCTACCCATGGGAAATCCAGCGAGATATAATCCAATAATAATTCTTTCTCCCGTTGTCGCATAGCAGCATCGATTGTATAGAGCATCGCTAAGAGCACCTTTAGAATGTTCTGTAGAAATAATAGCAGTGAGTCCTGGTGGATATTGCAATTGGTTTTCTTCATAAAGGTCCGTATAGAAGCCTCTGTCATCGAGACCTCCAGCGACAAAACCAAACCGACAGTTGGCGAGAAGGGCTTTTTGTATAGATCCTTCAGCAGATTCTGAAACCCCTGTCTTACCTTCTCCAGATATCGGAAGCTGGTTGCCTTCTTTTTTGGTGCATTCCGAAGATCCCCATGAGTTATAAATTTCAACAACACGTTCAAATTCAGGTGAAAAGTCCTTAAAGTCATAGGTCGTTTTGTTTGACATCGTCCAGCAGGGGATAGAAATCAAATCTTTTGGGGTTGCATTTTTGTAGATATTTTTAAGAGAAGAGTACTTAGGGTCTTTCTTGCGCATGAGCTGCTTATTATCTTTAGTATAGACAAATTGTCTAGCTCCCTCTTTTCCTGGTGCTCCATTCCATTGAAATCCGAGGAAAGTATTAAAACGGTCCGTCTCGTCGAATTCAGTGACATTTTGAGTGATGAGCTTCCATATATCATTCGAAGTTTCTTCCATGTTTTCAAAGGGAGAAGTGGCATAGAAATTTAGGGCGCGCTCATCACGGAAGTAGCGTAGACAACCTTCTATGCTTTCTGTTGAGTCAAACCGTTCCGACTCTCCGTGAAGGAGTCCCCAATAGATATTATGTGTGTTTTGAGTAAAGCATATGATTGGCGATGAGCGGTAAGTCTCTTTTGTCGCTGTATTTTGAAGCTGGATTGTGTAGATTCCTGGCTCGTTGAAATAAAGGTTTGGCAGCGAAATGAAGCCAGTTTCAGGGATGAAGAGTTTCCAGCTTAGATTTTCGCGCAAATGTTCATAGGAAAGCTCGATCAGCGTTTCTGGAGGAGCTTGACTGGTCAGGTTCCCATATTCATCTTCGAAGCGAACGACGACATCAAAACGTTTATTTCTTGTGACCGATGAAGGGGTGAGTATACGGATGTTTTTTAATATATTTCCTCGGATATCGAGGTTAAAGATTTCTGCATCTTCATACTTTCCGTTTCCTTTTGGGTCGACGTAAAGATGAAATGGACGCCTTCTCTGCGTGTTTGTTTGTGCTCTGTTTCCATTTGAAGCTGAAGAATTGCCAGATCCAACCACGATGGTGAATGTGCTATTAGCCTCTAGTTTTGCTGGCAATGTGAATTCAAAATTCGGGGTAATATCCTCTGCTAATTGGACTTCTTTAGCTGGGATAATAGTGTTTTTTCCAATGACCCCATAGATGACATTGCTGTTTTTTTTGAGATTGGTAGAGGGGATCTCCCAGTCGATATCGCGCCCTTTGCTTATGAAATCAAATTTTATTTTTGCCCCTTTTTGGAGATTCGTATTTGTAGTGTAAACGAACTTCCAGGTGCTTACCTCTCCGGCTAGGGCAGAACGGGGTTCACAGTAACAAATGGCTCGACGCATGAGATATTCTCCAGGATTTAAGTATGTACACGTTACTTTGCCAGATAAAATAATAAAGAGTAAAGGAAAAATGGGTCTTGTTCATAACCCTAGAGAAAAGTGAGCCACGTTTGGTGTATAATTATCTTCTTATTAAAGACAAAACTGCTGTTGTAACACTTGAAATTAAAGCAACCGCTAAAGGCGACGATTTTATAAGGTTCCCACCAATCAATCCATACACAATATTTTCACGATCAACCATACGGAATACTCTATCTTCCAAAATCAAATCGATTCCATTAAAAATTCCTATTTTTAGTGTTTCTATTGTTATTCCTGTTTCTACTATTTTTTTCCCTGTCTCTATTACTATTCCTGTTCCCAATGCTAATAATACTGGTGTTACTAATCTTCCCCGTAATGAATCTTCTAGTAGCCCCACTACTTCTGTAGCTGCTGCCGTGGCTGCTGTAAGATAAGCAACACAAGCTACATTAATTACCGATAATTTGAGCTTGTTCACTATCCACTCAGTTCGCGAAAATAAAAGCCTTGGATCAATAGGCATCTTACAATGTGAATATGGGCAAGGTGGATAGGGAAGATTTTTTATAACAACATATTCTTTAAGACATTCCGGATCGAAGCCATCATGACCCTCTCCACCCTTGTGTGTTACTTGTTCTTTCTCAGGGGTAAAGTCATATTGGCAAAGGCCGCATCGTCCGCCTCTACTAGCTGATACTATTGTGCTCATTCTTCTCCATTAGTTGTTAATTTTATAAATAATTAATCGAAATTATATCGAATATTGTTTTTATTGTAAATAGTTTTGTGGGTTTTGTGGGTTTTTTCTGTATTTTTGAACCATGCCGTTTTTTATCTTTTTTTGAAACAGCAGAGACGCAGAGGCGCAAAGGTAGGAAAAAAAGCTTCTGACCTCAGAGATAAACGAGAACAGGATATAAAGGATCCTGTTTTCGTGTATTTCTGAGGTCAGAAACCCTTTTTCCTATCTTTGCTTTTTATGTTGCGTATTCGACGATTCGTTTTTCCCGGACGAGGGTGACTTTAATTTTTCCTGGGTAGGAGAGAGTTTGTTCGATTTGTTTTCTGAGATCGCTAGCAAGGGTGATGAGCTTGTCATCGTCAACGATATCGGGTAATACTACAACCCAGATTTCTCTTCCAGCCTGCATGGCATAGGCTTTTTCAACACCAGGGAATTTAGAGGCGAGGTCTTCGAGTCTTTGTATTCTTTTAATGTACTCATTGACAGATTCACTTCTTGCTCCCTGACGGGAAGCTGAGATGGCATCGGCGGTAGCGCAGAGCGAGGCCTCTATTGTCGTCGGCTCCATTTCTCCATGGTGACATCCTATTCCATTAGCGACTTCTTTGCTCTCTCCATACCTCAGAGAAAGGTCATGTCCGATGATGGCATGAGTCCCTTCGATCTCATGAGAGACCGCTTTGCCAAAATCATGAAGAAGCCCGATCCGCTTGGCTAATTTTACATCCAGCCCGAGTTCCGCTGCCATGATTCCCATGAGGTAAGAGACTTCGAGAGAATGTTCCAGGATGTTTTGTCCATAGCTAAAGCGGAATTTGAGTTTACCAAGGAGATTGATGAGTTCGGGATGTAGATTCATGGCGCCCGCTTTTAGAGCCGCGTCTTCGCCATGTTGTCGGATGAGCTTTTGGATGTTGTGTTTAGCTTTTTCAACGGATTCTTCGATGCTTGTGGGGTGGATTCTACCATCTTGGATAAGATACCCTAAAGAGAGTTTTGCCACCTGCATGCGGATGGGATCAAAGGTTGAGAGGACGATGGCTCCTGGGGTGTCGTCGATAATTAGATTTACCCCTGTGGCACGTTCTATAGCCCGAATGTTTCTTCCTTCCCTTCCGATGATGCGTCCTTTCATCTCTTCGTTGGGAATGGCTACTGTATTGATTGTCGTTTCGGAAACACAAGGGACAGCCAGCCTGTTAATAGCTGTAGCGAGGATCTTAGAAGCTTCCCGCTCTGCATTTTCCATTGCTTCTTGAGTTGTTCTTCTAATTAAATTGGCGGCATCTGTTTTTATTTCATTGCTGATTTGGCTAAGCAGTTGTTCTTTTGCTTCCGCAGATGTAAATTTGGCGCAGGACTCTATCTGAAGGCGTAGATTGGAGCGTTCATTTGCGAGTTGTTTTTTTTCTTCATCTACCTCATTTTTAATCGTATGAAGAATCATTTCTTTCTTTTCTATCTCGGTGATTTTTTTTTCGATGAGACTCATACGACTTTCTATTTTATCTTCTCGTTTTTTAAGTCGTTCTTCTTCTGATTGGAGTTTACTTCGTTCATGTCTCCAATGGAGCTCGAAATTGCGCTGCTGTTCAATTTGCTGTTGTTTGATCGAAAGTTCTTCGGTTTTTCTGATCTCTTCTGCTTCTGTCTCCGCTTTGCTAATTAGCGTTGCTGCCAATTGTTTGAATGTGGTCAATTTGAGGCGTTGAGTAGTGTATAAACCGGTAACCCCCAGGAGGATACCAAAGATGGTAGTAAAAAGGAAAAAAATAATATTTTCTGATAGCATAGAAGTTACGCAAGAGGTCTATTAAGTTAAAAACCGAGTGAGGCCATATTTTTTCTGGAATCCCAGAGTATATCACGATTGGCATTTTGTAGCAATTGTCCATATAAGAGTGGGTGTGATTGAAAGTTGTACATTGGCAATTCTTTCAAAGCAACTTGGCATTGGGGTCAGGCTTGGTATTCTGGTATTCTGTGGAGAGGCATGGGGTCTGGCTTGGTATTCTGATATTTTGGTGTTCGTTGCCTAGTCTACAACGATGGACACCAAAATACCAGAATACCAAGCCTGACCCCATGCCTCCCTCCAGAATATCAGAATATCAAGCCAGACCCCAATGTCGAGTTGCTCTGAAAAAACTGTAGCGTACAACTTTCAATCACACCCAAAAAAAATAATTTATATATCATAGAATAGGGGTTATCCTTATACTGAAGGATTATATGTATTAGGACCCTGATTATGATTGTCGTTCCTCCATTTTTAAAACGTTTTCAAAAAGAAGCTAAGGAATGCCTAGCCCTTGGTTATGGCAAAAAAATTGAATTTTCCAGAGGTACATATCAAGTAGAAATTGAGGATCCTATCTCCCACGAAACCTTTTGGATTTTCCTGCAATTTGACGAGCGGGGACGTCTTAAAGACCATCTTTGCTCCTGCAGCCAGAGTGAAAGTGGACGAGGATGCCTGCACCAGGCCATTGCTTTTTTTCATGTCCATAGCCACCACAACACTCCTCTGCATACTCGTTTTGAACGCTCCCTATGGAATAAACTCTGCTTTCAGTATGCGTTGAATTACCCGGAAATATCTGCTGAATCGTTAAAAACAACTGATGATGAAACTTACATTTACTTGGATTCGAATAAAAAGCCTATTTTCTCAATAAAAGCCCCTCTTTCAGACATTAAAACAATCATCCTCGAGAGAGAACCTGAAACGGAAGAAAATTCACTAAAATTTTCAAATTTACCTTTAGAAGAACTTACAGATTGGCAAGAGGGACAAATATCGCCGCAGCTTTCCTATGAACTTTCATTTTGGAGCGACTTGGCAAAGTGGCTCTTCAGCATGCAAGAGGCCAAAATCTCGTATGAAATCTCGTTTAAGTTGGCAAAAAATAAAGTGCCAAATGGCCTTAAAGTCTCCTTTCCAGACGTCATTATCAACTGGTTGCTTCCCGAGAATATACTCATAGAGATCATTCAATCATTAAAAACGGTTAAGTCTCCATTGTCTGTCCATTACATCTTAAAATCAGAAATCGAGCACATCACTTACGATGAAGATCTACAGACTTTTTGCGTTGTCGCGACGAAAGATGGCTCTGGATCGAAACATCAAGGGATTACCCTTGGAGAGTGGACTTACATCCCCGATGATGGATTTTATTTAAAAAAACAGCGTTTTCCTTCAAAGCTAGAAGAGCTTAGCGAGGTGGAAAAAAATCTCAATGAACACAGCGACATTTTAAAGTCACTCCTCGTCGACTGTGTGGTCCGGGAAAATCCCATTTCCGTTTCTTACCAACTGTTCTTTGATGAGAACAAAAACCTCCATATTATTGAATATTTGTTTACTCCAGGAGATCTTTCGAGCAGCTGTAGGCATACCTTTGGGTCTTGGGTCTATATGTCAAAGGGGGATCATCACCCTCGCGGTTTTTATAACGTTGAGGAGAGACTTTTTAGCGATATTGAAACGATTATTCCTCCCATCGAAATCCCTAATTTTATCGCTCAACATCGAACCTGGTTAAATTCTCAAGAGGGCTTTAAAACTCATCTAAAACCGATAGAAACAGACCTCAGCTATTGCATAAGAGAAAATGGATCGCTTCTTTTAACTAATCGCCTAACAATCGAAAGTCCTCAAGATGAAATCATCGAATTTGACCGATGGGCGTATATACCTAAAGAGGGTTTTTACTATGAAACCGGACTAGAAACAAACCTTCATCTCTATCTAAATGTCCCCATCCCCCCCGATCAAATTCCTTTATTCATCTCTCGAAATAAAGAAGAGCTCCTCTTAATTGAAAATTTCTTCACTGAAAAATGTCCTATTACCAAAACATCCCTTAAAATAGAGATAAATCAAGATGGAGAGATCGAAGTCATCCCTCAATATGATCCATTGCCAGCGTATAAGGGAAAAAAGATTTTTTTCTTTGATGGTTTTACCTATATCGATGGAGAAGGTTTTTACGAGCTCCCCACTTTAATACGTCTACCAGAAAAATTCTCTCACCATGTCACAATTGAGGCAAGTTCTATTAGCTCATTTATCGAAGAAGATTTAGACAAACTCACCCCCTACATTACCTTTATAGATCCACGTCTTTGCAAAGCTAAAAAAAAGCAACTCGTGGCAAATAGCATCGAATTAATCGAAAATGACACTAAACATAACTACGCCCTACAACTCGATTATCAAACAGAGCTTGGGACTCTTTCTTTGGACTCTCTCTGGCATTCTATCCACCAAGACCAAAAATTTATCTTTTCAAATGCAGGATTAATCGATCTTTCCGACAAGCAGTTCGCCTGGCTTAAGACACTAAAAAAACACAATATCGAAAAAAAACAAAAGAAACTGCGTCTTTCAACGCTTGAATTGTTGCGTCTTAATGCCTTTGATGAAATCGTCGTCGCCCCTGGAGAAGATCCTCCTCATAAAAATGCCCTGGCGTTATTTAAGCAGCTGACCGAATTCCAAGTACCAGAAGAACCCAATATCAGAGAACTTAAAAGTCAACTCCGCCCTTATCAAATGATAGGGGTGCATTGGCTCTGGTTTCTCTATCGACATGGACTTTCAGGCCTTCTTTGTGACGATATGGGGCTAGGGAAGACGCATCAGGCAATGGCCCTCATCGCTGCATGCAAACATTACTGGAAAGAAAAAAAGAAGAAAGACTCCCCTATTTTCCTCATCGTCTGCCCCACCTCTGTGATCTACCACTGGCAGGAAAAGATCCACAAATACCTACCTAAACTAAAGGTCTGGACCTTCCACGGCAGCAATAGAGATCTCTCTAGTTTTGCAAAAGGAAATGACGTCTTACTGACCTCCTATGGAATATGGCGCAATGAGATCAAAGCGTTAAGTGGAATAAAATTTGAGATTGCCATTTTTGATGAGTTACAAATTGCCAAAAATCAGACCAGTAGGATCTACCACACATTGTTAAAAGCAAATGTACAAATGCGTTTAGGGATGACCGGAACACCGATTGAAAATCGGTTGAGAGAGCTTAAGACACTTTTTGATCTTATCCTCCCCTCTTATATGCCCTCAGACCAGGATTACCGGAATTTCTTTATTCGTCCAATAGAAAAAGGAGGAGATCAAAGCCGGAAATCACTGCTTTCAAGGCTCATCAAACCTTTTGTCCTTAGGAGGAAGAAAGAAGATGTTCTTTTAGATCTACCAGAGAAAATAGAAGAGATCGCCCACTGCGATCTTTCTCCAGATCAACAAAGTCTGTACATCCAAGTGTTAGCCTCTTCGAGAGAAAAAATTCTCGATGAACTCAATGACAACAGTGTTCCAATCCCCTACATCCATATTTTTGCACTGTTGGCAAATTTAAAACAAATTTGCGATCATCCTGCTGCCTTTTTAAAGGAACCTGAAAACTATAAAAATTACACGTGTGGAAAATGGAACCTATTCATCGAACTGTTAGAAGAAGCTCGAGAAAGTGGACAAAAGGTCGTTGTCTTTTCCCAATATTTGAATATGCTGGACATCATAGAGCTCTATCTCAATGAAAATAGCATTGGATACGCCACGATTAGAGGGTCGACAACGAATCGAGGTGCGGAGGTGGCTCGTTTTAACACCGATAAAAATTGCGAGGTCTTCGTCGCTTCCTTACAGGCTGCCGGTCTAGGTATTGACCTCACAGCAGCTTCTGTCGTCATCCATTACGACAGATGGTGGAATGCCGCGAAGGAAAAACAGGCCACAGATCGAGTTCATCGCATTGGACAAACCCGAGGAGTTCAAGTCTTCAAACTCATTACAAAAGGGACTTTAGAAGAACACATTGATGCCATGATTGAAAAAAAGACAAGATTGCTTGAAGATGTGATCGGAACTGATAATTATCAGGTTATGAAGAAATTCGATCGTCAAGAAATGATCGAGTTGTTTCAGGCCTTCCCTACTGAGGAAGTGTGAAACAATAGTCCTTAACCCAAGCAATCGCATTTAATGGTTGTCCCGTTACGTGCTGGACAAGTTCGCTCCATTTCATGCTATTACCCGGGGCAAATAAATATTCATTGAGAAAACGTCCGGCAGCTTCATTTCCAATTCCCTTAGAACCAGTCTTTTGAAGCAATGTCTCTTCGATCGAAGACGCAAAGAGCTCTCCAAGCAAATAACTGTAGTAATAAACCGGTGCCAAACCAATATGATATTTAGCAGCCCAGTCATTTTTCGTTTCGCGCATTTTCGGAATTCGGATCTTTTGATATTTATGAACGAGTTGCCACCACAACTTATTGAGATCCTGTTTAGGATTGCGATATAGCTCTCTTTCAAAATAGGTCATCACAAGCACCCAACGACTAAAGATTAGCTGTCGTCTTCTTTCATTTTCTTCAGCTTTTTTAATCATTTCATGGTCCTTAGAAATCTCTGAAAGGAGACCCGGGCGATACACTTGACGTCCAGCTAACAGAGCCATTGCCTCTGTTGTGATCATGTGTGGAGGCTCTCGAAACAACCATGGAAGTTTTGGATCATATCCCATCTCATAGATAGCATGACCAAATTCATGAAAAACCGTTTCAAACCACTTCATCGAAGGCTTGATATTATTTAAAGTCCGTATATCGGTTCCGCGATCAATGTTAGTACAAAAAGCATGTTGATTTTTTCCCTCTCTTTCATACATATCGCTATTATTGCAGATCGGCAGGATGTCGATTCCCATTTTCTGATAAAATTTTATAGAAATATCACAAAGATCGATATTAGCAACCAATGAATCCAAGCTCCTAGCATCTGTGGGATCTTCTTGGCAGAATGGTTCAGCCCAGGCCCAAGGCCCTAACTCATCAGCTGAAACACCAAAACGGTGGCTTTGTTTTTTTTCCAACTCGCTGATTAGTTTGGCATAAGCAGTTTCTGAGCTATCGACAAGGGCATCTAAAGTTTTAAAAAGCTCTTGTCCATCCACTTCTTGCAATTCTAGCTGCATTTGAAAGTAATTTTCATATCCAAGAGAATGAGCCGCTTCATTGCGAAGTCTAACCAAATCGAGAATTTGAGGAGCCAAGACATTCCCGATTTCTTTAGATGCTTCCCATGCCCTCTGACGCATTTGAGGATTAGATTCATTCTTTAAAATATCACGGATAGCATTTTCAGAGACCTGTTTTCCATCGATAGAGGCACGGAAATTAGCATAAGAATAAGCCAACTGCGATTCTTTTTTAGAAATTTCGCTTAGTAACTCTTTAGGAACCATATTTTGTTTAAATGCCCTGATAAGAATATTGAGCTGTCTTTTTGAAGATGAATCGAATAAAGAAGATGCCCTTAGCCAGTCTAAAAGACGATTATAAATTGTGCGGTCATTGAAAAGCAGACGCAACTCGGTGTTGAATTCAGCATAAAGATCTGCGGCATCTTTAGTTCCTGTCGTCTCTAAAATCCAATGTATCTTGTTCAGTTGCCTGCTTTTAGCTGCTATTTGAGGGACAAAAGACTCTAGAAATGACTCAAAAGGATGTTCCATAATAATGCCTATATTGTGCGTAAGAAAAACGGGATTGTATCACAATTCATGTTTTTCTGGGTGCAATTAAAAGTGTAACTTTACAATTGTGATCTAAGCGATCTTTTCCAGATGTTGCCAGTAGTCTTCCCAATGTATGAATAAGGCTAAACGTAGAGGAATGCAGGGGGTTAATGGAGTAAAACGATGTGTGAATAAGGTTTAAACCTTTGCGCATTTATCAAGTTACACCTTTAGTTGCACCCCGTTTTTCTTCTTTTTTCTTTCACATTTGACAAAATATGGCTTTTTCCTTACCATGAAGTAAGGAATACTTATTAAAGTAAGGGTTTATCTATGAAGTCAACAGTTACAAGCAAAGGACAAATCACAATTCCCATTGGAATCAGAGCAAAAGCCAACATTTTACCAGGCACCCAACTCGATTTCCAAATTGAAAAAGATGGAACTCTAAAAGTAAGTTTGTTAAATCAAGAAATTTCAGAACTCAAAGGCATAGTAAAATTTAAGAAGAAGAAACCAGTATCTCTTCGAAAAATGAAAAAGGCTATCCGTGACGTATCTAAAGAGGCAATGTAATGATTGGATTAGATACAAACGTAATTATCCGCTATTTAGTTCAGGATGATCCTATTCAGTCTCAACAAGCAAACCGTATCATTGAAAAAGCAATTGCCGATGGAAAAACGTTGAGAATTTGTCACGTGACACTTTGCGAAGTTACTTGGGTATTAGAACGCTGTTACGATCTGAAAAAAAGTGAATTAATTGATATACTCAGACGATTATTACACACTCAACAAATCCAAATTGAAAATGAAGCAATTGCAAAAGATGCTTTGCTAGATTTTGAGTCCCATATTGGTGTAGATTTTTCAGACTGCTTAATTGGAAGAAATAACGCTTCTTATGGTTGTCCTTTCACCTACACTTTTGATAAAAAAGCCGCGCAGAATTTACGTACCACATTCAAATTTGTTTCCTGATTTTTTTGGGATACTGCTTGATCTTAATTGGAAAAACACATAACCTACCATCTGTTAGAGACACAAAGGAAACCCCTATGATTGATATTAAATTAATCCGCAAAGATAAAGCAAAAGTTGAAGCCAAACTCAAAACGAAAGATCCCTCTATCAGCCTATCGCAAATTTTTGATCTCGACGAGCAAATTCGCGATCTGAAAACAAGGGTAGAGCAGCTCAAAGCCGCGCGTAACGACGCCTCCCAGCAGATTGGATTTTTTAAACGCGACGGGAAAGATGTTTCGGCTCTTATGAGTCAAGTTGCTAAACATGCTGATGAACTCGAAAGCCTAGACCGCTCGCTTGCTGCCGCTGAAGAACTCTTCCATTTTGAGCTTTCAAAACTTCCAAATATCCCAATGGATGATATCAAAGTATCTGAAAGCCCCCAAGACAATGTCTTAATCAAAGAGGTGGGTAAAAAACCAGTTTTTGATTTCCCCTTTCTCAACCATCTACAACTCAACGATCACTTAGAGCTTTTTGACTTTAAAAGAGGTGCAAAAATTGCAGGTTCTGGTTGGCCGGTTTACCGTGGCATGGGAGCGCGCCTAGAATGGGCTCTGATCAACTACATGATCAGCATCCACATCAAAAATGGATTCGAACAATGGATGCCTCCTGCTGTTGTCAGACCTGAAGTGATGTTTGGTTCTGGACAACTTCCTAAGTTCCATAACCAACAATTTAAAATTACCGACGATGAATTCAAGTTGTTTCTTATCCCTACGGCTGAAATCCCGTTAAATGGTTTGCATCTCGACGAAATCATACCTGAGGAAGAACTCCCACTCCGCTACATCGCCTACACACCTTGTTTCCGCAGAGAAGCCGGTGCTGCAGGGTCTCAAGAACGTGGACTCATCCGCACTCATCAATTTAACAAAGTGGAAATGTTCTGCTTCTGTAAGCCTGAAGACAGCGGAAAAATCTTTGATTCCATGATGGCAAGTGCAGAAGAGGTTCTCCATGGACTCGGTCTCCACTACCGCAATATGTTACTCGTTACCGGTGACATGTCATTTGCAGCAGCTCGCACTGTCGATATCGAAGTGTGGCTTCCTGGGCAAAATCGCTATTATGAGGTCTCTTCTGTTTCTAACTGTACTGATTACCAATCGCGTCGTTCGAATATCCGATTTAGAAAAAAAGAGGAAAAACCAGAGCTCCTTCACACTTTAAATGGTTCGGGATTAGCCACTTCTCGTCTTATGGTCGCCATTCTAGAAAACAATCAAAATGCCGACGGTTCTGTCAATATCCCTGATGTCCTTCAACCCTATTTGGGAGGAATCAAAAAACTCACCCCAAAAGACAAGGTGTAAATACTGAGATGCCAACTAAAGACGCCCACACAATAGCTGATCTTCTTTCTTTTCTGGACCAAACTCCCACGGCTTGGCATGCCGTCAACAATTGTGTGAATACTTTAGTAAAGCATGATTTTATCGAACTCAAAGAGGAAGACGCTTGGAAAATCCAACCTGGAGGACGTTACTTCGTCACTCGAAATGGATCCTCTATTTGCGCTTTTATCGCACCGAAACATAAATTGCAATCGGTTCGAGTCGCCGTAGCACATACCGACAGCCCTTCATTCAAACTCAAGCCAAATACCGAGTTTTACAAAGAAAATATGCTGATGCTAGGAGTTGACATCTATGGTGCTCCCCTGCTCAACTCATGGCTTAACCGCGATTTGGGAATTGCTGGTAGAGTTATTTTCTATAATCATGAGGGTAAAATCCAGGAGGAGTTGGTCCGTTTGGACACCGTACCAGTCGTTATTCCTCAGTTAGCAATCCACCTAGACCGCAATGTCAATGAAAATGGACTTGTCTTAAATAAGCAAGAGCATCTAGCGGCCTTAGTATCTGTGAAGGAAAAACCAAGCAATAATTCTACGTTTTTAGAACGCATGTTAAGCAACACCTTGCCTCTAAAGCAACTGATAAGTACTGAATTGTTTTTATTTCCCCTCGAATCAGCGCGTCTTTTTGGAGAAGATCAAGAGCTTATCGCTTCCTATCGAATTGATAATCTAGCAAGTGTGCATGCAATCCTACAAGGGCTCATCCATTCGCACCGACCAGCGGATTCTCATCTAAAAATGATTGCTTTCTGGGATAATGAGGAAGTTGGTTCTCACACGGCGCAGGGGGCTGGTTCTCCATTTCTTATGCATCTCATCGAAAGGATTTCCCTTGCTATGGAATGTTCCCGAGAAGAGTTTTTCCGCTTACTCACCCGTTCTCTATGTGCTTCTGTGGACCTCTCTCATGCCACCCACCCTAATTATTCAGATAAACATGAGCCGAGACACGCCGTCCTATTGAATAAAGGAATAGTGATTAAAACGAATGCTCAACAACGCTACGCAACAGACGCCCGTTCTTCAGCAGCCATTATCGATTTATGCCATCAACAAGAGATCCCATTTCAACACCACGTTCCAAGGGGAGATATTTCCTGTGGATCGACAGTAGGGCCTGTTCATGCCAATCTCACAGGAATGCCGACCGTTGATATTGGCTGCCCTCAACTCTCCATGCATGCAGCGCGTGAAATTATGGGTGCCGTTGATCATCTTGCAATGTGCCGACTAATCGCCGCATTTCTTTGAGGGCAATTTTTAAACGCAAAGACGCAAAGGCGCAAAGGTAAGGAAGAGGGATTTGTACACCCAAGAATAAACGAGAACAGGATATGGAGGATCAGGGAGGATATGTAGGATAATTAGTGCTAGCTTTAAGGAATAAAAAATAAGTGATTGCTTCGCAAGCTCAGCAATCAATTAATCCCTCTAAATGGGGCCCCGGGGGCCCCATTTAGAATGATTTTTTTTAAGATCCGAGCTTGCGAGGATCTTAAAAATCTTACTCAGACATCTTGTTTTCGTTTATTTTCAGGGATAACAATCCTTATCCTACATATCCTCCCTGATCTTTCATATCCTGTTCTCGTTTATTCTTGGGTGTACAAATCCCTCTTCCTCACCTTTGCGCCTTTGCGTCTTTGCGTTTAAAAAATTGCCCTCTCAGTGGTTTCTGTACCTCTATAATGAATAATCACAAAAAAGTAAACGCAATCTTGCTCTTGCATTGGTAATATCTTCAAAGGACACATGAGAACCCAACAAGGAATGGGTAGTCTGCTTCATCGCTTCAAGAACGCAGGTACCGGGCAACAAAACTTGCTGTAAAAAGTCGGAATCGGGCAGGGCAAGAGAGATTGTGCCTTGATGAAGAAACCCATTTTTAGTTCGCCTCTGCGCTCCCCCTGCCACTTTGCGTCCATCGTGTGTTACAATATCGTATTTAGTTGGTTTTGCCATGCAAAAAAAACCTGAATGAAGATCTGCAACCTTTGGCTCCGTTTGTAATAAACTACACCTTAATTTTTTATCAGAAAACTGCTCAATGATCTCAATCAATAGATGATTCACATAAGCATAATTATCGAGAATATTGACAGAATAGTTAGGATTTCCAGCAGGAACTAAAATAGAAAAGGCAAAATCAGTGAGATGGAATATAACGCCACCGCCTGTAGGTCGACGAGCCAACTGCAAGCCAGAGTCTTTAACTGTTGAAGCATTAAGAAGAGTGTAAGGATCTGTAAAATACCCGTAAGTTGCACTAGAGGCTGTCCAATCATACAGATGAAGAACCGGTTGGCAACTTTCTGCTGGCAAGTCTTTCAACAGCTGTTCATCAAGCAACATATTAGCTTCAGCAGAAGCAGAGCCACTGTCGATGATTTTCCAGCTTGTTTCCTTCATCGATATACAATTGGGTTTAAAGCGTCCAATAACCTGTCGCCATAATTATAACCTAGCTGTTTAAAAGTATGATTATTGGGATCGCGATCCTGGCGGCAATAAATGGCTTTTTCCTTGACGTAGACGACCAAAAGATACTCTCCTCCTATAGCCTTAAGGATTCTAAAGTCTATCGGAAAATCGGGAGTAAAAAAAACTCCATTTCCAACGGAAAAAGGAAAAATATTTTCGGATGTTAAAGCTGATAAGTGTTTATTTGGAGGTGCAACACATAGCATCAGACCACACATCACGCCTTGGATACCACTCAATTCTTGCAATGTAATCGTCTGTTCTAAAAATTTAGAGTAAGCCCCTTGATATTGGCCCACGGAGGGAAAAAACTGATCGTAACCAATTCTCAACGGTTTGCATTCAGTGAGCTCTGAAGCAATTTGTCCAAGACTTTTCTGTACAATGATCTTCTTTAATAGAGGTGCCGCACGCCAAAGATCCCTACCAAGCATAAAAGACTTATCATCATCGATCGCTTCTTTTCTAATTCCTGTTCGGATCAATAACGCTTCTTTAATTTCCTTGGGCAAAAGCTCCAATTGGCTTGAGGATAAAATTCCTTCACACTCGATCCAACTATGCTGGTGAAAAAAATCGCGATGCTCTCCATTGGCTGAAAAATTCATAATTAAAAACTTTTTGTTGATATGATTGGCCAAGTATAATCTATGAGATAATACAAAAGCAATCATATAAAGGACAAAAAAAAGTTGCAAATGAAAGAATAAATGATATACATACCGTAAATGAATAATTAGGTTTTCGGGCACGGGCACGCACACGGGCACGGGCACGAAAAATCAATGAATCATCTATAGCAGGTACTTCAATGGAAGCACATACATTTTTAATCCAACTTGTTCTGATCTTATTTTCTGCTCGTCTATTTGGCGAGATTGCAGCCTATTTTCAAATTCCTTCAGTTATTGGCGAGCTTATTGCTGGAATTGTGATAGGTCCAAGTATTTTAGGATTAGTCGAGATCAGCAACCCTATTCATCTGTTAGCTCAGGTAGGGATTATATTACTTCTTTTTGAAGTTGGAATAGAGACTGACATTGGCCATTTATCTTCTGCTGGAGCCAAGGCCTTAGTTGTGGCTGTTGGCGGAGTGATTTTACCGCTGGTATTAGGGTTTCTTATTAGCTATTACTTATTCGATTTTTCCATGTTAGCGAGCCTCTTTATAGCAAGCACACTGACAGCCACAAGCATCGGAATTACGTTAAGAGTTCTTCGAGATTTAAAGAAGCAAAACAGTGATGAATCTCAAGTCATTATTGGAGCTGCCGTGCTCGATGATATCATCGGAATTGTTTTACTTGCTATGCTATATGAATTTTCAGTCAGCGGAGAAGTCAATCTGCTGAGCGCAGGAAAAGTCTTACTGTTCATTATACTCTTTTTCCTAATCTCCCCTATATTGGCTAAAGCTGCTTCACAAATCATTAAGAAGTGGGAGGAAAAGAGCGATATTCCAGGTCTTTTACCAACAACAATCATTTCACTTATCCTCCTTTTTGCCTGGGCGGCCCATTCTTTAGGAGCGCCGGAACTTCTCGGAGGATTTGCGGCGGGGTTGGCGTTATCTAGAAAATTTTTCTTCCCTTTTGCACCATTGTTACATGAGTCAAAAGAATTTACTCATCGTGTCGAAGAGCAAATGAGGCCAATCGTTCATTTATTCACTCCGATTTTCTTTGTTGCTATCGGATTATCTTTAGACCTTAAATCCATCAATTGGGAGTCGGGCTTTATCTGGGCATTGACGGGGTCGTTAGTCATCGCAGCTATCATAGGAAAGTTATTTTCCGCCTTCTTTCTCAAGGGAACAAGCCGAATCATGCAACTTATTATTGGGACAGCAATGATTCCTCGCGGTGAAGTCGGTTTGATTTTTGCTAGCGTCGGACTTAGCGCAGGGGTTTTAAAAGACGATGTTTATGCATCGATTATTCTTGTGGTAACAATCACCACATTGGTTGCACCATTTGCATTGAGATGGCTTTATAGCTATGCTAAACAGCATAAAGGATGATTTAAAATAAATTCCATTGGTATTAGCACAAAATATTAGAACAAAGCTGAAACATCCTATTGACTTTTAAATATATTTTATGATATAAGTATTATTCACAGTAAATGATTCAACTCAACTTTGTAGAATTAAAAAAATAGATAAAAAAAATGAACGCAATAAATTATTTTAAAAATTCTCTATCTTTTGGCATGCTAGAAATTAAAAATTTATATCAATATCGACCACCAATCTACGACATTGCAATTGGGATATTTCGTCCAATTGTAATGGTTGCAGGTTCATTGGCAGTGATGTATTCAACTCAAGATCATAAATCCGTAACTTCTTTATCCGAAGAAAATATTATTACAGCGGAAACAGCTGACATTATTACTTCCATATTTATTACTTCCGTATTTACTATTTCCGCACTTATTGCTTCCATACCCGGAGTGTCGATTCTTGCCTATCTCGAAATCTCAAGTTTAGTTCGATGGAGCAAAGCAAATAAAATTAGTGCAGATCAAAGTAAAAAAGATGTTGTCTTAGTATGTAACGCTAAATCCGATTGGACTGGAGCTGCAAATAATCTAACAGCCCAAAACTTGAAAATTTTAAAAAAATTAGCGGAGACTCACTCGATAACTTTTGCAAAAATCGGTACCATTGTAGATATTAATGATGCAATTGAACAAATTCACCAACAAGGCAGAAAGATCAAAACATTATGGCTTCTAGCGCATGGAAATCCTCATTTAATTCACATAGGCAAGGAAATCATTATTGGAAACGATTTTGCACATACTTTATTTGACACTATATTAAATTTTTTCTTTGATAGAAAATGTGTGAGTAAAATCCATTTTGAGAAATTAGATTCCTATGCAAATATTGTTTTGTCATCATGCAGTGTGGGTGATAAATCAGATATTGTTGACAGTTTGAACATTGCAGAATGGTTTCAACTCTATGCAGGACCACATAGACGAGTATTTGCTCCGCTAGGTTTATTGCCCATTAATGGAACACGTCAGACAGTAAATTCAAATGGTGAAGTCAATTATCACTTTAAAAGTCTCTTTGGATCTGATATTACCAGCGACATATCCTACTCCGAGATTGTAGAAAAAATAAATAAAAAAAACTCAATTTTTATGGGTGGGTAAAATTTCTTCTATTTTCGTATAGTATCGTTCTATTAATTAGATTTTTTTTAAATAAACATTAACCTAGAGCAAGTTGCACGACTAGCAAAAGAATGATTAAAAACAATTTATTAGCACGGTGAGAGGTATTGATTCGGTTAGTTCGGACGGACCAAAGAACTGAATGGGACCAGGACTGCGATAGGCATCTTCTTTTGCCCAATGAAGTCTGTTTTGGGCGAAAAGAGCAAAAAGGTTTCCACCTAGATCGACAAGAGCTTTTTTAATAACAGCTTTCTCTTTGCCTTTGCGCTGCTCAATTGTCAGCATATTGACTAGAGGAACTCCGCATGGGATCCATTTTTCTACCGGTTGTGTAAGATTGCGAAGACAACAGATGTATCCATTGGCTTTAGCGTTGACGAGAACAGCTGCAACATGCCCTAAAGCATAGCAATACTGAGCATCGAAATTAGAAGGGAGGCCACTCCTGCCTTCATAACCGCAGAAAAAGGGCTGTGCACTGAATTTACCACTATAATTTCGTCTTTTGAGTTCTTTTTCGACCAACTCAATAAAAAGTCTTTCTGTCTCTATTTTTGAGACTTGGACATTTCCATGAGAATCTCGAGTTAATAGCAGCTGCTCTTGAATTCCTTTAGGAAGAGCCTCAAAACAGCTTACTGAGGCAGCAGAAAGCTTCCGAGAAATCTCTTCCAGCTTCACATTTTGTGCCAATAGTTGATTGAGCTCGCTGATCAGCACATTCATTTCTGGAATGAATTCGATTATTCCTTCGGGAATTAAAATAAGCCCATATTCCTTACCTAAAGCCGCTCGGGATATGATCACATCGACAATTTCCCCTGTCACCTCTCTTAGTGTTTGTCGTTTCTCCGCCACTTCTTCGCTAATTAAAGTAAGATTAGGATGAGTGTTTAACGCACACTCCAAAGCTATATGAGAGGCTGAACGTCCCATCACCTTAACAAAATAATAACATTTCTTTGCGGATAACGCATCGCGCAAAAGATTGCCGATGATTTCTGAATAGGTTTTGCAGGCTGTATCAAAACCGAAAGAAATTTCAATGTATTCGTTTTTTAAATCGCCATCGATTGTTTTAGGCACCCCAATAACTGATGTCTTACATCCCGACGACTTAAAATATTCTGCTAGCACTGCAGCATTTGTATTTGAGTCGTCTCCTCCGATGATGACCAGCCCATCAAGATTTAACGATTCTACCGTCTGACGCGCAGCTGCTAACTGCTCTGCTGTCTCAATTTTATCGCGTCCAGAGCCAATAAGATCAAATCCTCCTTGGTTGCGATAGGAGGCCAATAACTGCTCTGTGAGAATTGTACGCTTATTTTTTACAATGCCGTTTGGTCCATCACAAAAACCAATCAACACGCTATCGGGATGATGTTTTTGCAACGCATCAAAAATTCCGGTGATCACATTATGCCCTCCGGAGGCCTGCCCTCCGGAAAAAACAACACCCACACGCAATGGAAGATGCTTTTGTGAAGAACTCATTGGGACAATAGAAAGCAAAGGTTTGTTGCTTATATGAGAAAACAGATTTTCTATCGTGGGTGCAATTTGGGAAGTTGCTACACCATCTGCTTTCGTGGCTAACGCCCCCTCAAGACTATGAGGAAGCTTAGGTTTATAGTCAATGCGGGATTCTTGTAATGACTTAACTGTTTTCATAAAGACTCCTTAAACCATTTACACGTCTCTTGCAACGCTATTTTTTGTTCTCCCGGATCAGAAAAATCGTGATCACTCTTAGACAAGCGAATAAATTTGCTTTCTCCTTTTGAGTGTTGTCTAAATTTAGCATAACGGGAAGCATGCTCAGTCAATACTGTAGCATCTTGTTCTCCATGGATATGAAGAAGAGGAGTGTGACTTAAGGCTTCTAATTCTTTTTCCATGCGCAAGCTAAATAGCTGAACAAAGAATTCCTTTCCAGGGACCTGACCATTGATGCGCATGGCAGCCAAGCGCGATTCCTCACTCACTTGACTAGAATGAACATGTTTCCACTTTTCGTACCATTGATCACCATCTGAGAGCGGTGCCCAGGTGACAATACTTTTCACTCGACCATACTTTCTAGCAGCAATCAGAGAGACAGTTCCTCCAATCGAACGACCAAAAATGCCAATGCGCTTAGGGTCTATCGAAGGATGATTCTCAAGAAATTCTAGCCCTTTGATTGCATCGCTGACCTCGCTCTCAAGAGTCATTGCAGAAAAATCCCCTTCACTATCGCCAGAACCACGAAAGTCGATGCGTAAAGAGGCGATACCATTTTTTGATAAGATTTCAGAGAGAAGAACATAGACGCGGTACTTGCCAGTTTTGTTTCCTGCAAGGCCATGACAGATGAGAACAGCAGGCGCTTGACTTACCCCGAGAGGTCGGTGTAAGATGCCAAAGACCTTTTGTCCCTCATTTTCAAGTACAATGCTATCGCGTTCTTCAAATTTATCCATACGAAGTCACATTAGCATTCGGGAACGTTTACTGCAAGCCCTCCAAGTGAAGTTTCTTTATAAATATCTTTCATATCGAGTCCTGTTTGACGCATTGTCGCAATCACTTGATCCAACGAGACTCGATGTGTTCCATCTCCCTGCAATGCGAGCATGGCCGCATTGATTGCTTTGATAGCACCCATAGTATTCCGTTCGATACATGGAATTTGGACCAATCCCATGATGGGATCACATGTCAAACCTAAGTTATGCTCCATTCCAATTTCAGCTGCATTTTCGATTTGTTCATTAGTTCCGCCCAAGGCAGCTGTAAGTCCAGCTGCTGCCATGGAACAAGCCACTCCTACTTCTCCCATACATCCCATTTCAGCAGCAGAGATGGAAGCTCCTTCTTTATACAAGATGCCTATACAACCAGCTGTAAGCATAAATGTAATGATTCCTTTTTCAGAAGCATTTTCTATTAATTTTTCATAATAATGCATCACAGCAGGGATGACTCCTGCAGCTCCATTTGTTGGAGCCGTTACTACACGGCTTCCTGCAGCATTTTCCTCATTGACGGCAAGGGCCCACAAGCTAACCCATTCCATCACTTCAGCAGGGGACTTAGGTCGTGAAGGATCAGATAGAAGACGCAACAAACTTGCAGCGCGACGTTTGACGTTAAGTCCGCCAGGTAAGATCCCTTCTTGTTCACATCCCCTTAACACACAAGCCTTCATTACATCCCAGATATGAATGAGATCTTTCTCTATTTTTTCTTTACTTTTCCAAGTGAGCTCATTGGCCATCATGAGATCTTCAATTTTCATGTTATTTTCTTTACAGATCTTAAGAAGCTCATCGGCGGTTTTAAATGGATAAGGAAGAAAGTGAGATTCTTCGCCCAGGTGTTTATCTTGGCTTGCCGAAGCGTGATCGACAATAAATCCCCCTCCTACCGAATAAAAAACTTCCATTTTTAGTTCTTTTCCCGTTTCATCATAGGCGTGAAAACGCATTCCATTAGGGTGATAGGGAAGCTGCTTATCATAATGAAAGAGAAGTTGTGTTGCCTCTTCAAACGGAACTAATTGCTTATTGAATAATTTAATTTCATGATGAGAGCGAATATGATCGACTTTACTCTTGACCAAATTAGGATCTACTCCTTCAGGGGTATTTCCCTCGAGGCCTAATAATACGGCTAAGTCAGTGCTATGCCCTTTACCTGTCAAGGCAAGAGATCCATAAAGATCGACTTTAACGGAATGTGTCTTTAGTAAGAGACCTTCTTTATCGAGGTTAACGACGAATTGTCTCGCTGCCCGCATAGGACCTACGGTGTGAGAGCTAGAGGGCCCAATTCCAATAGAAAACAAATCAAATACGCTGATAGCCATTTTTACCTCCTGAAGACTACTACTCTGCCTACAGCTGTATTATAGCATGGCACGTATTGTTAGGCAACTTGGTTAAATAGCGAAATTCAAGATCCTGACCCCATTTCTACGCGAAGCGTTTGGAGTGCGAAAGTCCCCTTTCGCTTTGCCTTAAACGACAAAGCGAAAGGGGACTTTCGCACTCCAAACGCTTCGCGTAGAAATGGAGTTAAAACAACCCCAATTGTTTATGAAATTTATGCTGCAAAAGGAATTAGCAATGCTATTCCAATAGTTCCAAGCAGGACGAGGAAATCTGCTCTTTCTTCTCTCAAAGATTCGATTACAATACCTCCGATAACAGCAATAGCTCCTATGACGAATAGCGCAATAAGAGCTATGGGGTTTATGCTCATTGAAAAAACTAAACAGGCTGTTGCAAATCCAAGAAGAGCGCTCCCCATCGCTCCTAACACCTTAGCTGTGATACCTTTTATATCCACTTCTGCCTGATTCGTTTCAAAGTTCCATTTTTGATAAAACTCTAATTTATCCCCTGTAATTATGATGGCTGCTTTTTGATGTGGATCCCACTCTTTGTCCGCCTTATAACATCTATTTTGAAGCTCCAGGTTTACCTTTGCAGGAGTCTCTAACTGAGGTACTTTTTCTAAAGAAACTAGTAGATTATTTACATCTTGTAAGTTTTTTGATTCGAAATTAATAAAAAAATCTTTCGTTCTTTGATTTATTGAAACGCTATTAACTTGACTTGTCATATAATTTATTACTCCTTAGAAGGTTTTCCATATTTAGCATTTGCCAACTTGAGCTTGCTCTGGTATAAAGCTCAACCCGTTTATGAAATTCTGAGAATGTGATTTGATCACTATATCCTGGTACGTTGATGCGACGTCCGTTTAAATGCCCTACGCTGACCTGAGCTTTTTTTAGCAAATTTAATAGCAAATTCTGATCAGCACCTGCTACTGTTGTAACAAGAGATGGACATTGATTCCCTAAACCAGTAAAGCTTTCTGTTTTCGTTATTTCTCCTTTTTTATAAATAACATAGATAATAAAATGTATTTTAACAAAATAAAATTAAAAAGTAAATAAAAAAAACAGCACTTTTAAAATATTGTCAAGCGCCAATATAATACAATGCATGTTTATTTAACGAGAGTTTTGGATAACCGGCTCTGAGGTCAGGCTTGGTATTCTGGTATTCTGGGGGGAAGCATGGGGTCTGGCTTGATATTCTGATATTTTGGTGTTCGTTGCCTAGTCTATAACGATGGACACCAAAATACCAGAATACCAAGCCTGACCCCTATGCCCCCCCAG
The DNA here is from genome assembly GCA_013287465.1 of Chlamydiota bacterium. GTDB lineage: Bacteria > Chlamydiota > Chlamydiia > Chlamydiales > Parachlamydiaceae > JABDDS01. The sequence continues at coordinate 23,907 of JABDDS010000006.1, forward strand.
AATATCAGAATACCAAGCCAGACCCCAATGCCGTTGCTTATCCAAAACTAGCGTTATTTATGCTCATAAGCTGCAAGTGGCATTGACTCTCTGACAATCACATTCCAGAGGGAGTCCATTGTTTGTTGCTGGTGCTGGGTGAGATCATGCAATACAACGAAACAATCATCATTTTTGCTGAAGGCATTAGCGGTCCAATTGGCGGAACCGTTGACGAGAATCGTATGATCTATATACAAGAACTTATGGTGAAGAAGTTTGTTCATAGGTCCAAGAGAAACTTGAATCCCATTGCTTTTCAATAATTCCACAATTTTTGAGCTAGCTCCTTTTGCCGAATTATTATCGATGACGACTTCGACTTTTACTCCTCTTTGAGCAGCTGCGATGACGCTTTGTGCGATATTTCGATGCGTCCACGTAAACATCGCAATCTGAATTGTTTTTTTGGCTGAAGAAAGTAACTTTTGCAGTCGTTTGACCGCCTGTCGATCGTCGGGCAAAAACCACATTTCCATTTCTTGTCCTCCAATGATGAAGTCCAGGTGGTCAAAAATAGGAGCTTTACCTTCTCGATTAAACGAAAGAGCCTTATCAGAAATCGCTTCCGCCAATTCTGCGCTATCCATCCCCATGACGAGATTACCGTGTAGCTCAAGCGATTCTCGAGTCATATTCGCCGACCCTATCCACACCTTCTGCTTATCGATGATGAGTATTTTTTGGTGCATCAACCCTGGACCATCGCGACTGACGAGGTGAACTTCATTCCCGAGGTAAAAACGAGCATTCGGAGATGCGTTCGCATCGCATACGACATAAACATCAATCCCCTCTTTACTCTTTTTACGTAAAAGAGAAGTGATCTCTTTATCTTTCAATGTATAGACGACGAGAATGATTGATTTTTTAGCGTTTCCGATAGCCTCAGCAAATAGCTGGGTGAGGTCATCTCCATTTTGATTCGCATAAAGTTCGGTTGGTTCTTCGGACGAAGGGATGTGAGGAGCTTCAAAGGCACTTTGAAGCCACATGACACCACTCAGAATGAAAACGAGAAAAAAGCTAAGAAGATATCGTTTTAACATAGATGGGGAAGGGTTTTTTATCATAATACGCGATTGATGTTAAAGGAAAAAGCTGTAGTCAGAGCCTGCATTAACCCCGTGTAACGTCTTTTGACCTCATCATTTTTAATTGCAATGAAGATCGCTTTTTTCGTTCCGACAAGGACAACGAGCTTTTTACCTCGGGTAACTCCTGTATAAAGAAGATTGCGATGAAGCAGTTTAAAATGTGTGGTGTGAACAGGAATGACCACACATGCACATTCGCTTCCCTGATACTTATGAATTGAGACCGCATAGGCAAGGACTAACTCATCGAGGTCTGAAAAATCATAAGTCACCGCTTTTTCATCGATGATCACAACCATTTGTTGTTCAATGAAATCGATTGTTTCAACACGTCCGATATCCCCGTTATAAACTTCTCGTTTGTAATTATTGCGGATCTGCATCACCTTATCACCCGGCAGAAAACGCTTTCCTCCCCATACAAGAGGGATTCCTTTGGGATTAAGTGTCTCCTGAAGCACCAAATTGAGGTTTTCTGTTCCAATCACTCCACGACGCATCGGAGCAAGCACTTGAATGCTGTCTACCGGGTTGAATCCATATTTTTTAGGAAGACGATGAGAAACTAAAGAAATCACATCGCGAAGGACTGTTTCTGGCTCTTCCGATTCAATAAAAAAGAAATCGCTATCGCTTAAATTTGTGATATCTGGAAAAGTCCCGCTATTGATTCTATGGGCATTGGTAATGATGCGAGAGCCTGCAGCTTGTCGGAAAATCTCATTCAAAGCCGTTACTGGGATCATTTTCGATGAGATAATATCCTTTAGAACGTTTCCTGGACCAACGCTAGGAAGCTGATTGACATCCCCAACAAAAATGACGCGAGCATATTCTGGAATAGCCTTTAACAAGCTATACATCAACGAGGTATCGATCATACTTGCCTCATCGACAATGATCAGATCGCACTCGAGAGGATGATCAAATCCTCGCTTAAATCCTCCATTCTTAAAATCAACTTCAAGCAAGCTATGAATAGTTTTTGCTTTTTGCCCGGTAATCTCGGTCATTCTCTTGGCTGCTCTGCCAGTAGGAGCCGCCAAAATTATTTTCGCCGATAGCTGTTCGGCAATCGCCAATATTGCTTTGGTGATCGTACTTTTTCCTGTTCCTGGTCCACCGGTGATCACCTGAACTTTTTCATTAAATGCCTGAGCAACAGCAACTTGTTGATTTTCTGCCAATTTAATATTGAGCTTATTTTGCACCCATTCGATGGCTTTTTGGACGTTAATCGAACGCAAATGAGACCGCCCAAGCTTTAGTCGGATGAGCTGCCTTGCAATTCCCATTTCAGAAAGAAAAAGCCATCGAAGCCACACGAACCGTTGTAGTTTTCCATCTAATAACAGCTCAGCGACTTCGACTCTTTCTTCTTTGAGTAGAGTCTCGAGTGCTTTTTCTACTAGTTCTTGATTGACTTCTAATAATTCCTGAGAGATCTGAACAAGCTCTACAAGGGGATAACAGACATGACCATCATCTGCACATTCAGATAAAACATGTTCAACTCCTGCTACAATGCGCTCGGGAGCATCTTTGCTGATTCCAAGATTTTGAGCGATTGAATCGGCTGTCTTAAAGCCAATGCCACGAATATCCTGTGCGAGCCGAAAAGGATTAGCTTGCACTTTATCTACGCTATGCGTTCCGTATGTCTTAAAAATCTTTTGGGCATATGCCGGACTCACCCCATGTCCCTGAAGAAAAATCATTACCCCACGAATTGATCGTTGCTCACTCCAACAAGCCTTAATTTGTTCTACACGTTTTTTTCCTATTCCCTCGATCTCTAGTAGTCGCTCGGGGTATTGGTCAATGACTTGTAGGGTCTCTTTTTGAAACTTTTCAACAATTCGATTGGCGTATTTGGGACCGATTCCTTTGACCAGTCCTGAGCCCAGGTATTTCTTTATTCCAAGAATATCTGCAGGAGCTTCTGTTTTGTGAGATTCGATGCAAAACTGCATTCCATAGGTGGGATGTTGTTTCCACTTTCCTTGACAACGGACAGTTTCTCCTGGCTGTATTCCTGGCATATTTCCCACAATACAGACAAGATCTATCTGTTTAGGTCTTTTGAGCTGAGCCACCGTGTAGCCCGTTTCAGGGCTATGAAAGGTGATACGTTCAATGTGACCGACAATTTCTTCCATAATTTATTTGATATAACGGGAGAATAAATGATTTGCTTCCACACCCATGATCAGGAACGTGATCAAAAATAGGATCACCAGTAATGGTTTGCCTCCGAAGAGAGAATATTGCGATGGGAGCTTAAGCCAATATCTTCCGATCCAGACGACGCCAATTGGGAGCAAACCATTTAAAATAGCCTCTCCAAAGCCCCCGGCGACGCCGATAGCCTCGATGAAAATGCCTGGATTGGCAGCAGCAAAAAGGGCTGGAGGAATAAAGACTATGGCGCACAACAGCAGACGCTTCCATCCTTCATGATAGGAACGGTTAAAAGAAACTTTCAAACCATCAGCTAAGAAATCAACCATCGAAAATGACACCCCCATAAACGATGTCACTAAAGCAAAGAAACCAAAAGTCTCTCCAAGGCGCACAAGCCAGGGATACCCAGTCAGTACCTGTAGAGCCTGTGTCACCGGTTCTCCATGAGTATCAGCATATTGGATCTGCTCAAGAGTTAGCGTCCCAATAATCATCCATTGCCAAATAGAGTAAATAATGAAAGTGAACAAAGTACCAAAGACAATTGCCAATCTCAACGACATCACATGTCTTTTTAGATAGGATGAAAGCGACGGAAGGAGGTTATGATAACCATAGGCACCAAAAAGAGTAGGTGTTGCAGCTAAGGTCAAACGCCAGTTAGAACGTTCGAGCAATGCACTATCGACCTGCGTGGAGCCAATGCCAATAAGAAAGAAAAACGAGAGGAACAGTCCAACCATGAACAAGCTGTTGATGCGGTTAAGAACGGAGGCCCCTAGATAAACAATCACACCAAATAAGATAGAAAAAAATAGGTAGGCAAAAACTCCGCCGATTTCAATTCCAGTAAGCTGATAGAGGATGCTTGCCAACGCAGGGGTGCCCCCAGCGCAGTAAGAAACGTTCAAACAGTAGTAAAGAAAAAGGAATGAAATCCCACTAATGATTTTTCCCCATCGCCCAAGAAAATGCCCCGCAATCGTCAACACATTAGACCGATCTTCCATCCAAAGGATGGCTTCCAAAAATAGCAGTCCGGTTGCCATCATGAAAAGACAACAAAATAAATTAACGACAATAGCAGGGATAAAACCGGTGACTCCAGTCACCACAGGCAAAGCGAGCATTCCTGCCCCAATACAAGTCCCCATGACAAGCAAAACACCACTAACAGGAGCCAAGACACGCGCGATCATATGATTTTCTCCAGTAGAATAATGCGATCATTCTATCACTTCGCGATATAGGTTGGTATCATTTTTCCGTAATTGCTCATAAACATGAGGCAAACAGATTTAATTCCCTCGCACGCTCGGGAATTAAATCTGTTTGCCTCATGCCTAAGAGAAGAACGTTAGATTGAAAAAATAAGCATTAAACACAACAACATGATATTTGGCAACTATAGAAAATTAATCCCGGCTAATCCTGACCTCAAATTTATTGTTTTATTTAAATCTAAATCAAATAGACTTTTCACGTTATTTATAACATTTGTTACAGAATCGTCTTTTACTTTTGCAGCAACAACCTCAGTTGTTTTAATTAATAAGTTAACGACGACTGTAGCAACGATACGGTTCAGTGGCTTTCTTAGAAAAGATTTGAAGGGCGCATAACAACCAGAAAATTTATAATCAATTATTGAATCTGTTGCCTGATTGACAAACTTTTTTAGCAAAGCATTATTTTCATAACAGATACGGTTATCTATATCATCGAGAACTTTGCGAACAATTTCAGAATTTGTAGCATAATCATCCAAGCATTTTTTTACTACAGATTGTACGGTCCCCTCAGAAAAAGAAGTTAAGTTCAATATCGTGGATGGGAATAGCTTTTTCTTAATTAATTCCGATACTGCCTTTTGAAGAGAATCTCTTTGAGCTTTAATAGCAGCATCGACTTGCTTGGCAAGATATTCAGCAAAATATCCTTTTCCGTGCTTATGCCACAGACTGTAAGTTGTAACTCCGACCCCGATAGCCGCAATAGAGCCTATTGCAAATGAATTGAAAGGAGACATTTCACATGCCATCGGTACGGCCATACTGACTGCCCCGCTAATTAGCCCCACTGTACCGCTTACTAAGCTTGTTATTCGCATTGTTACTCCTGTTAATTGTTTTAGTTTTAAACCATGATTCTAAGCGACCGGTCGTAAACTTAAAGTGGGTTGCATATAGCAAACACCCCGGTACTTTTGAGAGATTCTAGCAGATGAATATTAAGAGTTTATAAAGTTTAATTAAAAATATTAAAATTTTTAGTTAAAGGAGCCGGTAAATGATAGGTTTTTTCTTGAAACCTATTTATCAATTCTTGAGAGTAAGTACAATCTATTATTGGCGAAGCATTTTTTTGTAAACCATCAATAGCCATATAAATTTCTCCTTAATTAAAGGATGCGATTATACAATATTTTTATAATTAAGTAAAGACATAAATAACAACAATAACTGATTTAAACATAAGCAGAGGCGTGCATTATTTTTGCAAGCGTTTTTATGGTTGGATTTCTTCTTTTAAAGACGTTGTAGACTGTAGAACGTGGTATCTTAGCCTCTTTTAAAAATTGAGTTCTATTAATGGCGTCTAAGTAGATTTCAAGAATTTCCAACGCTCCTTCGGTATCATTTTCGATGAGGCATTCCATAACAGCAGCCCCCATTTTGTTGGTATCTAACAGATATTGCATTGGGTCATGCTCTGTTACTTTAGCATCCTTACGGAGAACGAGAGCGGTCTTTTGTTGTTTTTTTTTCGTACGATTTTCCTTTAACTTCGACCTCGAAGCTCTTAAGGAAGATGCTTTTTGCTTTGGTAATGTCTTTAGTTTGTCCATTTTTGTTGCCTCCTAGTAATAACAGAATGTTCTGTTCAGCAAAATACGAGTAGTATATGCGTCTTCCATCATTGAATTTAAGCTCCCACACGCGATCTTTTAGCTCGCCTTTGTCCTTCTTGGAAACATTATTCTTTGTACCAAAATGACCATCTAACCGAATATTTTTAAGTCGTGATTCAATTTGGTAACGAGAACGGGGGCTCTCAGAGAGTAGCCATTCTTTGAATTCTTCTGTTTCTAAGATTCGATAACATTCTGTCATATCTTCATTGTCCCATATATGGGCATTTTTCTTAAACCTAAACTTCAATGTTTGAAATTTTGCAGTTCAATAATAACAGCTCCAGCCTGCTTCATTTTTTGAAGAGCTGCCGCGCTGTCATCTGGGGCCAAATCGACTCCTCTGCAGGCATCGGCGACAACGTAGGCTTTAAAACCAAGTGTAAGAGCGTCTAAAACTGAATACAACACACAATAGTCTGTGGCCAATCCAACTACGTAGAGGGTGTCGACCTGATGTTCTCTAAGATATTCTTCCAGTCCGGTTGCTTTATCCCGTCGATGGTCGAAAAAAGCACTATAGCTGTCGACGTTTCTATCTGTTCCTTTGTAGAATATCTTTTGGACTTTTTCTGTTTTCCATCCGGGGGCAAATTCTGCTCCTAACGTCTCTTGAACGCAGTGTTCTGGCCACATGATCTGCTCGATTCCATCATCGAGAGTTGCTATCTCTCCTGGTATCTTATTGTGATTCACTGCAAAACTGGTGTGATTCGAAGGATGCCAATCTTTGGTCGCTATAATGAAATCAAATGGACAAGAAAGCAGGTAGTTAAGAGCGGGTAAAATCTCGGGAGCTGTCGCTACAGGTAATGTCCCCCCCGGAAAAAAATCGTTTTGTACATCGATAATAAGTAAAGCTTTCATCTATAAAGTGGTACGGAGATGATTAATTAAATCTGTTTTCATTTGATAGAGTTGTTTTTCCATACTGACAACATAAGCGTGAGGGTGGATAAAACGTTTAACCCCTGGCTGAAACCTGTTCAGCTCATTTTTGGTCGTTTGTTGAACCTCTTTTAATGGAGGCACATTGTACACACATTTCCCTTTTGAGAAAATAGGAACAAGCAGATCGCGATATTTCCATTTCTGATTGACAACCTTTTTCTTCGTTGGGTCAAACGGGTCGATAATGCTGCAATGGTCTGGAATGCCTAATTGGGTATCGTAAATGACATCGGCAACATATTCTTCATCATCAATATAACGCCTGACTTGAAGAACACCTGGGGTTGAGACTTTAGCCATTTGCTCCGAAAGTTTTAACTTATACTTCCATTCCCCTCCTGGGTCCCGAACTGCTGATAGCTTATAGACACCATCTAAAGCCGAATGGGTGCCAGCTGTGACTAAATTTGTTCCCACAGCCCAAACATCAATGCAAGCTCCTTGTCGCTTAAGTTCCGTAATGATCGTTTCGTCCAGTTCATTGCTAGCCATGATTTTAGCTTCAGTGAAACCTGCTGCATCGAGCATTTTTCTTGCACAGATACTCAGATAAGCTAAGTCACCAGAATCTAAGCGAATGCCAACGAGTTCTTTTTTTTCTTTTCTTAACCAATGCCCTATTTCAATCGCTTTTTTTACCCCTTCAATGGTGTCATAGGTGTCTACAAGGAAAATAGAATTATTAGATTGGCACTCAGCATAAACTCGAAAGGCCTCTAATTCATCTTCAAAGGACATAATCCAACTATGAGAATGAGTTCCTTTTACCGGGATTCCAAAGAGCTTACCAGCTAAGACATTAGAAGTTCCTTCACATCCACCGATATAAGCAGAACGACTTGCTGTCAAGGCCCCATCAATCCCCTGAGCCCGTCTCAACCCGAATTCAAACACAGAATCTCCCTGAGCGGCCATACAAATACGGGCTGCTTTTGTCGCTATCAAAGTAGGAAAATTGATAAGATTTAAAAGAGGGCTTTCAAGTAGTTGACATTGAATCAATGGCCCTTGCACACGAACCAATGGCTCATGAGGAAACGCGATATTACCTTCGGGGATAGCATCGACCGTGCATGTGAATTTCATCTGTTGAAGGTATTTAAAAAATTCCTCCTCAAATAAAGGGGCATTATCGGAACCGCGGAGGGTGGAAAGATAGTCTAAATCGCTGGATTCAAAACGAAAATTTTGAAGGTAATCAACGATATTTTCCAATCCTGCAGTGACAGCTATTGCGCCATTAAATGGACTTCTCCGAAAAAAAAGATGAAAAACAGCTTCCTTTTTATCCAGGCCAGCCTTCCAATAGGCGTAGGACATCGTAAGCTGATACAAATCTGTAAGCAAAGATAAGGACTGCTTATAAAAATGAAAATGAGCTGAGGGAGACGGTCGCATAACCCTTTATAAAGTTAGGATTTTGGATGTGGGGCCTGACTGAGAAGCTGTTGTTTCCTTGCAAGCAATGAATCTAAACGATCTTTGAGGCTTTTTACCTGTTTTTCAGCGCTTTCATGCTCTTCTTCTTTTTCTATAAATTCATTTGGACGATAACGAAAATATGTCTGAGCGCTAGTTTCTGCATTCATAGCTTCTTTTCTATAATACTCCAGATGAGCTTCAATCATCTGAATTTCATCATTGATTAGTGCTAACTCCTTATCGCTATTAGCCTCTACATTAGCGGCATTCTGAGTGTTTTTTACTTCCCCAGCGCCCACCTGCAATGAAATTACAACTGCAATGATCAAGAAAATTGGTTTAAAGAAACAAGACATCACTCCCCCATGGCAATCAGCTATATAAGCGCATTCTAATAGAACCCACTGTTTTCTGTCGATAAAATAGAAATATTATGATATGACTGAGATATGATAAACGTATAGGTTAGCATCATGAATGATATAAATTTAAACGCAAAGACGCAAAGGCGCAAAGAAGAAAAGCCCTTCAGTTCTTTCATTACAGGGGAACCAAAGGATCCTCACCCTTTGCGCCTTTGCGTCTTTGCGTTTAAATTTATATCACATTTTAGATTTAAACCTACCCTACTACTCTCGGTCCTATTCCTTATTTTTTCTTTTGGTTTGTATTCCGAGGAGAGCGAACTTCTTCTTCGTAAAAACCTTGAAAAAGCCCAAACAGGCGATTATGTTGTCACCACGCAAAATAAAAACTACACGATTCTTCTGATCAAAGGAAGGACGGGTGAATATCTTAACATCGAAGAGATCACCATTCCTCATGTGCGTTTTTCGAGCAAACCGATGTCGTGGAAAGAGTGGGTAGAAAAAGGGGCGCAAGGAAACACCTCGTGGGTGATATACCCTATCCATGTGCCTACAGGAACTATCGAAAAAGTATTTTCGCTGACAAAAAATGAGTGGGTAACGATGCCTCAATCGCAAAATTTCCTTTCCACTCTCCTTTCATTAAAATTTCAAGCTATCCCAAAGGAAGAACGGAGAAAGGTGGGGCCACCCCCTCTTCTCAACACTGAAGATCGTCGTTCTGTTTGGGAACCCCCTTTGATGGTCGATGGGAAAATTGTCCCTAATGTGACGTTTTCTGGATGGCGTACTCAGTGGCCAAAAGATGGAAGTGACCTAGGAGGAAAGACTATAGAAATCTACCTACCTAACGAGGGTAATAAATACCCCTCCTATTTTCCCTATTGGCTGCAGGTTTCTGGTCCTCTTGGAAAATCTAAGGTCCGCATCATCGACTCAGGAAGCAATCTCTCCTCACCAGGCTGGATTCCCAAGAATAATTCACCCTAACTATGGTGTATCGTCAAAATCTTCGGCGTAATCAAAATATTGTGAGTATCTAGCACTCGAATTCATCCCTTCGATTCCGATGTGCTGTACCACTGACGGTTTTGTACAAACGATTGGAATCCCATCGGCTTGTAATCTTGAATTGAGATTCCAGTCCCATAAACGACCGAAATCAAGCACCTCCTGGACATAATCAGCATACATTAATGAAGGGAAGAATAGATTGACTCCGCCAACATCTTTTTTAACATAAAAAGCCATGTATTCTTTAGTGACTGAATGGTTTTTCGTGTTAAACCCCGTAACGAGAATCCGAGGGTCTTCAAATTTATCAAAGGCTTTATTATAAGTTTCTAACAATCTGCTCAACCAATTATCCTTTAGGAGCACATCTGAGTCAAGATTACATAAAAAGTCACAATCTCTTTGAACTAGCAACTCCCAGCCCAATTTAAGCACATTTGCGATTCCCATATTCTGCGCGACGCGAATTCGAAATGTTAAGATTCCGTCTAAATGAAAGTTGTCGACCAGGCCTCGCGCCTCAGGGCCACTGCCATCATCGATAATTACCAATTCGACAATGATGTCTGGCCCAAAAGTTTTTTCTTTCAATGCTTCAAGTGTTTGCACAAGGTATTCAGATCTGTTGTAAGAAGAAACAACGACGCCTATTTTAGGAATAGACTCGTCGGCTTCCATGGAAAAGATCAGCAATTGAGAAATCATAATCGTTAGTAATAGGTTCGTTATCTTAAACACATAAATCTCCTTCTAGCGTATTTCAGTATGAGTTATACCAAACATGGTTCAAAATTGAAAGTCATTTTTAGGCCTAGTTCAAATGAGAGTCACACTTTTTCTCTGTCCCCCCTCTGTGTTCCTCTGTGCCTCTGTGTTTCACCTTTTTTTGAAACACAGAGGCACAGAGGAACACAGAGAGGGGGGACAGAGGAAACTGTTACCTGTTTTGGATCGTTTTTGAACCATACCCATTTTTAAGATGGGACGTATGGACAAAAAAACAATTTGATGATAGAACATCAAGTGATTGATGTATACAAAATGAGCAAATACTAAAATTTTTTAACAGGAGAAATTTATGCAAGCAACGTCAAGAGTGGATCAAATAGCTGGACCGAGACAACAAGAAATGTTGATATCCAAAGAAAGCAGCATCTTAGTTAAAACTAAAACCCAAACGTATTTTCCCCCTCCAATAGATCAACCGCTAGAGGTTGCTCATTGGCCAAGAGAGAAAATAACAGTTTACGCAGATCGTTGCAGCTCTATTCCAGGTTGCTGCTTGATTGTAGGTCCATTAAGAATGCTCGCAAGCGGTGTTGCCTGTTGTGGAGCCACCATTCTACGTTGTTGCGCTGATGGAGAAAAAATTGATTACGTAAAAAATAGAGCTAGCGACGAGTGTTGTCGAGGATCCTCGGAATTTTTTGGATATAATCTATGTTGCAATGTTCAAAAAGAGGGGCAAGAAGCAGGAGTCCTTTCCGATCTCATGGCCTTTGGCGATACAATATTCCCAACCCCATGGGGGAGAGTTGTTTATGCTCAAGGATCGAACCATAAAGTTTATTCGTGACTGAAACAGCCTGCTAGCGAAACGCAAAGGACTCTGTACTATGCTTTAATCAAGCCGATGACGCATGATGAATTGCGGAAGTTTAGAGAATCGAAATCGAATATATTCGGATTATGGTCTGATAATATACAGAGGTCCCCATCGCAAAAGCCTTTATATAAAACTACTACAGAGCAAGTGAGACTATCAGAAGAACAATTCATGCGCATGCAAGAAATCTTAACAAAGGAGCAGATTGCTCAGTTGAAGCCAACAGAGCTTCCAAATCAAGCTCAAAGTAGGAATCCAGAAGAGGAAAAAATGACAACATCCACAAATGGCGCTGACAATGCTTTAAACCAACCGTTATTAGGTTCGAGCAAAATATTTCAATAAAAAATATGAGAAGACACCGCACGAAAGGGTTGAATAGCAGAGCGAGACAGTTCCTTCGGCCCCCCTATCGGAAAATAACATTGATGTGGCTTAGAAAACGCAATATAGGTTCAAACGCAAAGACGCAAAGACGCAAAGGGAGCAACCTTCAGCTACCTGTTACCGAGTTAGCCGAAGGTTGCTCCCTTTGCGTCTTTGCGTCTTTGCGTTTAAAACCTGTGCGAATCTGCGTCTACATCTCTCAGCTTCTTCCATTCGATCTTGCCTTATTAATTTAAACCTGCTAGACTCTGTCGAAAAACATACAAAAAAAATTTATATGACAAAATTACTTAAAGTAGCGATTGTCGGTAGGCCTAATGTGGGCAAATCGGCACTGTTCAATCGAATATGCAAAAAAAACATTGCCATCGTCGATGAAGCGGAAGGAATCACGCGGGATCGTATCTATGCAAACGCCGATTTCTTTGGCACCCCTTTTCAATTGATTGATACAGGAGGAATCGACGCCCGTTCTAAGGAGCATTTCAATTCCCATATCAAACGGCAAGCCGAAATTGCAATTGAAGAGGCTGACAGTCTCATTCTAGTCGTCGATGGCCGCTGTGGGTTAACGACCCTCGATAAAGAACTTGCTGATGTCCTTCACCGCACCCACAAGCCGATATGCCTGGCTGTCAATAAAATTGACAATATCTCCCAAGAAAACTTGATCTACCAATTTCAAAGTTTAGGGATCCCTCAAATCACTGCAGTTTCAGCTATCCAAGGGTGGCACATCGCCGAACTTCTCGAAATGGCCTTTTCGAAACTGCCAAAGGGACCTACAGAAGAAGTCACTTCAGAGACAATTCAATTGGCAATCGTTGGACGTCCTAACGTCGGCAAATCTTCGCTCGTTAACTATCTTCTAAATGAAGAGCGATGCATTGTGAGCCCGACTCCAGGTACGACACGCGACAGCATTGATGTCCCCTTTGAATATGACGGAGTTGCCTACACATTGATAGATACCGCTGGAATCCGACGCAAAGGAGCTGAACACGAAGTTGTCGATAAATTTGCTGCTATCCGAACAGAGAGAGCTGTCGAGCGCGCTGATATCTGTTTATTAATGCTTGATGCGCAACAAGGAATCACTCGAGAAGAAAAAAAAATCGCCAATATGATCGAAGAAGCTGGTAAAGGCTGTGTGTTGCTATTTAACAAATGGGATCTGGTGAAAGGGTTCCGCATGGAGCACTGCATCCAAGGCATTGAGGACGAAGTCCCCTTCCTTAAACACTGTCCCAAACTCTTTATGTCGGCACTAACAGGACGCAATGTCGATAAAATCTTTGCTCTTGCTGCTGAAGTCTATGCTGATTCTAAAAAGAGAATCACCACCCACCAATTGAATACCTTTATTGCAAAATGCCTACAGAGAAACCATCCTCCGATGCTCAACGGAAAGAGACTGCGCATTTACTACATGGCTCAAGTGGGAACGCAACCTCCAAAGTTTGTGTTATTTGTCAACTATCCTAATTTAATGGTTGAAAGCTATAAGAAATATCTCTACAATCAGTTCCGCGAAGCCTATCATTTTTCCGGATTGCCCATAGAGATTTATCTTAAGGGGAAAAAGCGAAAAACAGCAGAAGAACGCAAAGAAGAAATCACTGGAAACCCTCGCAAAACACCACTTCCAAGTAATGATGATGGTTTGGAAGAGGATTACGATGATGACGAAGAATTTGACTATTCCGACGATGATTTAGATTTAGATGAATCTTACTTTACATAAAGGATTGCTACATGAGCAAAAACAGAAGCGAAGTTGCCCCACAAGACAAATGGAACGTGGAAGCTCTGTTTCCTACCCTAACCGAATGGGAGGTAGAATTTGATCGGTTTGCACCTGCGGGCTCTCTTCCTCAATGGCCGGAACTAGCAAAATTCAAAGGACGCTTAGGGGAAAGCCCTGAAATCCTCAAGCAGGCTCTCGACACTCTTTTTGCCATTTCCAGAAAACTTCGCCTACTTTACACATATGCTCACCTAAGGCATGATGAAGACATCACTCAAGATGCCAATAAAGTCGCTTACAACAAAATCAGTTCCATTTATCACCAATTCAATGAAGAAAGTTCCTGGTTTGATCCGGAATTGCTAGCGCTTAGCGATGCGACAATAAACAATATGCTCACTTCTCCTATCCTTGCCGACTACCATTTTTGTATCGAAAAGATAGTTCGAGTTAAACAGCACATGTTGCCTGAAGAACAAGAAGCGCTTCTTGCAATGACAGGAAAGGCGTTACAAGCACCTCAAAAAGCATTTAGTGCAATCAGTGACGCCGACTTTAAATTTGGCACGATCACAGACAGCAAAGGAAATAAAAAAGAGCTCACCCATGGTTCATACGGTCTTTACATCCGCGATCAAGACCGTCAGTTGCGGGAGCATGCATTTAAACAACTTCATGGTAAATATAAGGAATATGAAAACACGATATGTGAATTGCTCAATGGACAAATACAGTCACATGTTTTCAACGCAAAAGCACGGGGATATGAATCGAGTCTCGATGCTGCTCTTTTTCCAAAAAATATCGACACCGCCGTCTATCATTCTCTCATTAAAACCGTAAACTCTCATCTCGATGTCCTCCACAGTTACATCTCTCTACGTGAAAAGGTGATGAATGTTGGACAGCTCCACCTCTACGACATGTACGTGCCGCTTATCTCCGCTGTCGATATTCGCCTTTCATATAAAGAGGCCGAGGAAATCATCATCGAATCGGTAGCACCATTGGGAATTTACTACCAGAATCTTCTGGCAAAAGGACTTAAGGAACAACGCTGGGTTGATCGCTTTGAAAATAAGAATAAACGCTCCGGAGGCTATTCCAGTGGTTGCTATGATAGTATGCCTTACATTCTCATGAATTACAAAGATATCTTAAGAGACGCATTCGTATTGGCCCATGAGGCAGGACATAGCATGCACAGTCTTTTAAGTCGTCAAAATCAACCCTATCAATATAGCGATTATCCCATATTCCTCGCGGAAGTAGCCTCTACATTCAATGAAGACCTACTTATGCGACTCATGCTCGATCGAGTTAAAACGAAAGAAGAACGGATATTCCTCATTAATGAAAAGATAGAAGATATCCGAGGCACCCTCTTCCGACAGACAATGTTTGCTGAATTTGAATTGTGGCTCCATCAAGCGGCAGAACAAAATGTCCCTCTCACGCCAAAACTCCTCAACGAAACCTTTAAAGAGCTCAACCAGCGTTATTTCGGCGATAGAGTTATCATCGACACAGAAGCTGAAAGCGAATGGGCACGCATTCCTCACTTCTACTATGATTTTTACGTCTTCCAATACGCCACAGGGATCAGCGCGGCGCTTGCACTATCAGAAAGAGTGGTCAACGGAGGCGCTGCCGAACAAGAAGACTACCTCTCTTTCCTTAAATCGGGATGTAGTCGCTACCCCATTGACATTTTGCAAACTGCTGGCATCGATATGCGCTCGCCAGAACCAGTGGCTGCAGCTATTAGCAAATTCGGAGACTTGGTATCTAAGCTTAAACAGGAATTATAAATACTCCATATGTATGTAATGGCAGATTTTTATAAACAGCATGGAACACGCTTAGGGTTGAAACTTGTTGCAGGTCACGATGGAATGCAACGAAAAATTCAAATCCCTGAGGTCCATCGTCCTGGACTGACGCTTTCAGGCTACCTCAAAGGACATTCGAGTAAACGCATTCTCGTTTTTGGAAAAGTGGAGATATCCTACCTTCGAGACCTTACCTCGGAACTGCGCACAGTTCGCCTTAAAGCCATCTTAGGATCATCTACAGACACACCAGGGGTTATTGTAACAAGGCGCCTAATTCCTCCAAAAGAACTCGTTTTTTTATGCGACAAAAACCAAATCCCCCTATTGCGCACCAGTATCCCAACAATGAGTCTAATGAGCAAACTCACTTCGATTCTTGTTGAGAAATTTTCTCCTAGCATCAATTGTCACGGAACTTTAGTAGAAGTTTTTGGTGTAGGTGTTTTAATTCAAGGAGATTCTTCCGTTGGGAAAAGCGAAGCCGGCCTTGGTTTAATTGAACAGGGTCATCGTTTGATCGCCGATGATATTGTAAAGGTAAAAAAGCGTGAGGGTGGATATTTAGAAGGTTTTGGTGGAGATCTCACTCGCCACCACATGGAAATTCGGGGTATCGGCATCATCAATGTCGCACACCTCTATGGAGCAGTCTGTATTAGGGATCATAAAAGTATTGATCTTGTCGTTAAACTTGAAGTGTGGGATGATCATAATTTTTACGATAGAATCGGAATTGATGAACAACATTGTGATATCTTAGGCGTCAAGTTACCACATCATGTTTTACCTGTAAAACCTGGTCGCGATGTCGTACTACTGCTTGAAACAATCGCACTCAATCACCGGTTAAAACGAATGGGATACAACTCTGCAAAGGAATTCAATTCAAAGCTCATTGAAATGATTGCTTCTAAACAGAAAAAAAGGATGCAACACACGTGAAGCTAGTTTGTAAAATCCGTGTAAAAAATGATCTAGGACTCCACATTCGTCCAGCAACCGCAATTGTAAAATTGCTGCAAAATTGCAACTGCGATGTCACATTTACACATAAAAAAGAGGTTATAAACGCAAAAAGCATTCTAAATATTCTCATGTTGGCAGCTAAACAAAATTCACAAATCACTATTACAGCAGATGGAGAAGATGCCGAACAAATTATCAATAAACTGCAAAACGCCTTTGAAAATAGATTTGGAGAGTAGATGAGGGGTTTAGAGAATGAGGAATTTTTATTTGTTGGCACACCGATATGCCGAGGCATCGCTATAGGACGTCCATTTTTCTTCACATTAGCTGAAAATAAAGCCTTAGAAGTATCTATCGATCCTACAAATATTGAAGATGAGATCGTTCGCTACCAATGTGCTGTCACAAAGACTCGTGAAGAGATTAAATCTCTCCATAAATACTTAAAAAATGAACGCGCTTTCGATGCTGTTGCGATTCTCGATGCTCACCTGCAGATGATGGAAGATCCTCTATTGACAACGAGCGTAGAAACTGCGATTCGAAGTACGGGAAAAAATGCCGACTACGTATTTCAAGAAGTTATTAAAGAATATCAAAACAAATTCAACTCTATTGCAGACCCGTTTTTTCGTGAACGATTTAAAGATATTCAAGAAATTGCACAACGTGTCACCTGTCATCTACGACAAAACGTTCGTGAATGCCTTGCTGATACTCCTCATGATTCAATTGTTTTTGCCACTGACCTCACAACTTTCGACACAGCCCAAGCAAATACGCGTTATGTTGGTGCCTTTGTCACCCGAAATGGTGGGGCAACTTCGCATGCAGCCATTGTGGCAAAAGCTAAAGGCATTCCCTATGTCAGCTGTATCGATCTCGAACACGTGATGAGACTAAAAAGTTCAATAGTGATCGTCGATGGAAGGACAGGGACAATTATTTTTAATCCATCCCCTGCAACTTTAGGCAAATATCAACAGTTAAAATCTCAACTCAGCACTCACTTTCAAAAATTAAAAGAAGTTGGACAGCTAGAAGCAGAAACGTATGATGGTTATAGAATACGCCTCTCCGCGAATATCGAAACACTAGTTGATTTAGAAACTCTCCACCAGTTTGGCGGCAATGGAGTTGGATTGTTGAGAACCGAATCTCTATTCTCACCCGGAGACTCATTCCCTTCTGAAAAGGAGCAATTTAATCTCTACCACCAATTTGTAAAAAAAATGCAAGGATTGCCAATCGTCATTCGAACATTTGATTTTGGAGGAGATAAAAAATTTCAACTTCAACCCCTAGAAGAAACAAATCCTTTCTTAGGCTGTCGTGCAATCCGATTAATGCTAAAAGAGAAAGATATCTTTAAAAACCAACTAAGAGCTATTTTAAGAGCAAGCGCCCATGGGGATATCTCCATCATGTTTCCGATGATCTCAACCCTCTCTGAACTTCTTGAGGCCAAAGCTATTTTAAAAGAGACACAACAAGAACTGATTGCAGCAGGTGAAAAAGTTGCCGACTACATTCCTGTTGGATGTATGATCGAAGTGCCTTCCGCAGCCATCATCGCCGATCTACTTGCTAAAGAGTGTGATTTCTTTTCAATAGGAACTAATGACCTTGTCCAATATGCCCTAGCGGTCGATAGGAGCAATAATGCCTTGAGCGATCTTTACAGACCAGCTCATCCCTCTATCATCCGCCTTATCAAGCTTGTGGTTAGCGAAGCCAACCATCAAGGAATACCCGTCTCTATATGCGGAGAAGTGGCTGCTGATCCAAGATTCACTCCCCTTTTACTTGGTCTTGGAGTGCATGAACTATCAGTAGCCCCTCGTTACCTAACTGCTATCAAAAATGCAATTCGGAATACGAGTGTCATAGAAGCTAGTAAGCTTGTCGAAAAAGTACTTACACTAGCTTCTTCAACTGAAATTGAAGGGCTTTTAAATCGTGAATATCGATTAAATGTCCCTGACGACTGTTTTTATAATTGTTAAGGAGAAATATATGTTTATTGGAATTCCAAAAGAAATCAAAGTACATGAATACCGTGTAGGAGCTACGCCTGAAATGGTGCAGCTATTCACTCAAAATGGTCATACAGTTGTTGTGGAAACTCAGGCCGGAGCCGCAATCGGCTTCCTTGATCAACATTACATCGCAGCAGGAGCGACCATCGCTAAAACAGCTGCAGAGGTATATAAAGCTGAGATGATTATCAAAGTGAAAGAGCTGCAGGAAAGTGAGTTCCCTCTTCTCCACGAAGGACAAGTACTCTTTTGTTACCTTCACCTCGCACCAGATCCTGTCCAAACTGAGTCTTTAGTTAAAGCCAATGTCGTCGCTATCGCCTATGAAACTGTCGTTGATTCCAAAGGACGTCTCCCGTTGTTAATTCCCATGAGTGAAATCGCTGGGAGAATCTCTATTCAAGTAGGAGCTACAGCCTTACAAATGGATCGAGGAGGAAAAGGCCTTCTGTTGGGTGGCGTTCCTGGTGTTGCCTCGGCAAAAGTCGCCATTATTGGCGGTGGAGTTGTCGGCACAGAAGCAGCCCGGATGGCGTTGGGACTAGGAGCTAATGTTATAGTCCTCGACAGAGATATTCATCGTCTACGCGAACTAGATGCTTTGTTTGGTCCAGGGATGCAGACGCTGTATTCGACCCCCTCTTCGATTGCAAAGACTCTAAAAGACTCTGATTTAGTGGTCGGTTCGGTCTTGGTGCCCGGAAAAACCGCACCGCGATTGGTTACAAAAGAGATCATAAAGAGCATGTCTCCTGGATCTGTTTTTGTTGATGTTGCAATCGATCAGGGAGGATGCTCCGAGACATCCCGTCCTACGACTCATGCAAACCCAACCTACATTGTCGATGATGTCGTGCATTACTGTGTGACAAATATGCCCGGAGCATGCGCTCGAACATCTACTCTGGCGCTGACAAATGCAACGCTTCCCTATGCATTAGCGATTGCAAATAAAGGATATAAACGAGCTCTAAAAGAAAATAACAGTCTGCTTCACGGACTGAATGTTTATAGAGGAAAGATCACTAATGAACATGTCGCTCATGATTTAGGATATGCCTACGTAGCACCGGAGACTGCTATCGCATAAAAAACAACGACCGGTTTGTCATATCGAGCCAGAGCCCGCGTGCGAGCCAGAGCCCGGGCAGCTGTGCATGAGTATAAAAAACCATACGGCTATGCATAAGCACGGAAACGCAAAGGCGCAGAGACGCAAAGGCGCAAAGCCTTCGGCTCCCTCAGAGCAAGGGAGCATTATTTCAGGTTAAACCTTTTAAGTTCCTCGCAAGTTCGGATCAAAAAGAAATTATTCTAAATGGGGCTTCAGTGGTCCCATTTAGAAGGTAAATTGATTGCTGAACTTGTGAAGCAATCACTTAACAACTCCATTTACTCTTCCCCCTTGCTCTGAGGGAGCCGAAGGCTTTGCATCTTTGCGTTTCCGTGCTTATGCATATCAGATAAGGTTTTCATATTCCCTCAAATAGGCACAAGTTTGGGGTAGAGATTGCTTTTCCAAAATACTTAAATATTCAATTGATTCAAGGCGCTCCAGAGATAAATCAGGGCGGTTTTTCAAAAGATTACGCATCCATTCTTTATGAATTTCTTGCGTCCATTTAGCATGGTAAAGGTCTGTCAAAGCCAGGCGCATAAGTAGATCTCGAAGCGGAGCGGAATAGAGAATGCATGAATCGTAAATAACGATAAATTGAGCCATTAATATCCCATATCTAGTTCTTGCGCTTCGTTGGCTAATTCATCTAAAGTTTTACGACGTGCAGCATCAATTTTCCCCTTGTAATTCATAAGATCTTGAAATAACACTCGTCTTCTTGTACCAACCTTACGGAAAGGAATTTTTTTTTCCTCCAAAAGGCGGATCAAGAAGGGACGAGACACATTCAATAAATCAGCAGCCTCTTGTGTTGTCAGTTCGGCATGAACAGGAATCAAAGTCACCGCATTTCCCTCTGCCATTTGAGTTAAAATGTTTATCAGCAGTTTAAAAGCCGAAATAGGCAACGTCACAGAGCTCTGATGGTGATTGCTTGTTTCCAACAATATATCAACGGTTTTGATCTTTTGAAGATTTAGGCTTGCCAAAACACGACTGGAACTACGAGCCAATTCAACTTCGCTATCGCTTGGTATCATTGGCTCGGGATAATGAAATGATTGAGCAGTCATAAGAATTTCCTCTTTAAGTTTGTCCTTATTTTTCAATTTATCATATTTTCGAAATATTCGCAATAAAAGAAATTTTCGAATTCTCAAAGGATTTCACCAATGCTTTCTAATAGACTCTCCTATGAATACATGATCTGACCTCTCTATGTTCCTCTGTGCCTCTGTGTTTCAAAAAAATTATTTATAAAGTGAGATGCAATGGGAGTAAAAATACTACCCGTTGTTTCATAAGCAATTCCCCATGAGGGTTGTAATATGATTCTAGCAGCTTGTGCGAAGACGCGTTTTTGATTCATATAACGATTGTCTAGGTGAGCTAGCCCAAACAAAGTATTAGCCGCTATAATTCTAGCAGAGGACGAACAGACCCATTTAAAAGCACGAGTATTAGACTTCTTTCGAAACTGTATCCCGTGCCTGTGCCTCTACCCGCCCTTTCCCGATTAAATTTTAAAAGAAATTAAGCTAGACTCCTTTCTGGTCAAAATAGCTCAACGAAAAAAATAATCAGGAAAGGGCGGGTAGAGGCACAGGCACAGGCAGGGGCACGGGATGACAGTTTCGAAAGAAGTCTATTCTCTAATCTTGCAATTGATTTTGCTCGCTGTGGATTAAATGCTCTGCGATTTGCTGACGTTGATTTTCAAGCTCGAACTCTACATTATGGAGCCTATTTTGGACGACACGTCTCTCTTCCAAGTACTTCTCTGTTTGTCGACGTTGACCAATTAATTCTGTTTCAAGGTTCTGTATATATTCTTGAACTGCAAGCTGTTCTTCCAAGTAACTCCCAGCCAATTGAAGCTGGTAGTTAAGATCTGCTTCCGCACTTTGTAGTTTGCCTTGGACTGCAAGGTCATGCTCGAAACGCGTAGCCAATTCAGCACGCTGCTTTTCGAGTTTAGCCAAATGACTGGCTGTTTCTTTACGTTGATTGTCCAGCTCTTGTTCGGTGTTTTTTAACTTACTTTCAATTGTAAGGCGTTGCTCTAGCTGACTCGCTGCATCCCTGCGTTGTTTCTCCAATTCAGCCAAATAGGCTGCTGATTGATTTTGCAGAGCAGTGCGTTCTTGAGTATAGCTAACAGCTTCTGTATGTTGCTTTTCTAACTCTTGTTCAAGACGATGTAAGTGTTCTTCGGTAGCAAGACGTTGTTCTAAATAGTGTGAAGCTTCTCTTCGTTGTTTTTCTAACGTTGCTTCAAGAGTGCGCAAGTAATCTTGAATTGCAGCATGTTGCTCCAAATTATGCATTGCCTCTATTCGCTGTTCCTCTACTTCAGCTAAATACTCTGTCGATTTTTCCTCTAGCTCAATACTATGTTTAAGATGAGCCACTGCTTCAGCACGCTGTGCTTCCAATTCACTTTCAATCGTATGTAAACGATTTTCAGCCGCAAGACGTTGTTCCGATTGGTTGACGATTTCTGCTTGTTTTTTTTCTAAAAGAGTCTCAAGGGTATGCAAACGACTTTCCAAAGCAAGTTGATCCTCTAGATAACCTTCAGACAAATAAACCTGATAACCAAGATCTGCCTCAAGGCTTTGCACTTTGCCTTGAAGAGCCGCGTTTTGTTCGGCATATGCGATCGATTCTGCACGTTGTTTTTCGAGTGCAGCCAATTGACAAGTAGCTTCTTTTTGCTGTTTTTCTAACTCTTGTTTGGTACTTTGCAATTGATTTTCAATTGTAAGACGATGGTCTAAGTGACTTTTAATTTCCTCACGTTGTTGCTCTAGTGTTGCTAAGTAAGTAGCCGATTGATTTTCAAACGCAGAACGTCGTTCCAAATGAGTTGCGACTTCTGTTTTTTTGTTTTCTAGTTCTTCTTCAAGGCTATATAAGCGCTTTTCCATCGCAAGACGCTGCTCTTGTTGGCTAGTCACTTCTGTGCGTTGTTTTTTCAATTCCGCTTCAATTGTATCTAAGTAATCCTTAACTGCAAAACGCTCTTCCAAATACGTTCCAGCTAACTGAAGCTGAAGTTCAAGATCATTTTCAAGGCCCTGAAGTTTTTGTTGCATCGCAAGGTTCTGTTCAGACTGCGCAACCGATTCTGCAAACTGTTTTTCTAAAGCCTCTAAATGAAGAACCGCCTCTTTTCTTTGTTTCTCTAGTTCCTGCTCAGCATTCTGTAGCTTATTTTCAAGAGCAAGATACTGTTCTATATCAAATCTAGGCTCTGTGCGTTGTCTCTCCAGCGCCATTTCAAGGTCATGCAAGTGGCTTTCCATTTTAAGACGATCTTCTGAATGAGTCGCAATTTCAAGACGTTTTTCTTGTAATTCTTGTTCTAGCTGATGCAACTGTCCTTCAACAGCAAGACTTTGTTTTTTAGCTTGCTCAACTTCATTCTGTTGATCCTGTAATTCTTTTTCTAAGGACTCTAATCGGCTTTCAACAGCAAGGTGCTGTGTTAGATAATTTGCCGCCTCTGTCTGCTGTTTTTCTAATTCAACTAAATGAGCTGTTGCAATCACTCTTTGAGCTTCTAACTCAGCCAAATAGTTTGCAGCCTGCTCTTCCATTGCGTAGTATTTTTCTAAGTAAAGACTGGCCTCTTGTGTCTGTTTTTCCAATTGAGCAATCAAGGCCGCCGCCTCTGTACGTTGAATTTTCAATTCTGATTCAACACCAGAAAGTTGACTTTCGATTTCACGTTGTTTTTCTAAATGTTTTACCTCTTGCTCACTTAATGCACGGGCTACAGTTTGATTCATTTCTTCTTTCAATACGTAATCATTTGATCCAATAAAAATATGCGCGAGTTGAAGTTCTTCATAAAGAGCCGCTAAACCTGAGTTTAAAGTCTCTTCCGTATTTTTTATGTAATATTTTTGATTCTGAACCATTGAGACCAGTACATCGGCAGTTGCTTCCAGCCTAGAGACCTCTTTGCGAGCAAGCATAAGATCTTTTTCTAAGATCTGGACAGATGATAAAAGTGTTCGATTTAATTCTTCTTGTTCCTTTAATTGTTGAACAAGTTTTTCAATTTTAGCTGCATCCTGAGGGTGTGAAGAGCGAAAAAGATGGGACTTATACTCATGCAATTCTCTTTTTAGAGCGTTTAGCTCATCTGTCGATGTAGCGCCGTAGATGTGTGTAGGAACAAAAAATCCGGTGCTTAAACTAAGAACGGTGCATACAATTATCTTCGAGTATCTACTCATGCGGGTACTAGCTCCCTTAAATTATTTTGCCCCATTTTCCATCTTTTTATATTTGTTTGCAAAGGATTATTCAGGATTTATACCAAACGTGATTCACAATTGACATTTGGAGTTGCGCGAAAATTCCCGGGGTTGAATCGATCGCAAACAACCTAATATTATTAAATATGAGGCTGTTTGCGATCGTTCAACCCCGGGATTTTGGCGCGCTCCAAATGCCAATTTTGAATCACGTTTGGTATACCATAATAGTACTACCATCCAAACTAGAAACGATAACTGGACTGCCTTTTTCGATAAACGCTCCCGTACTCAAAGCATCATAAAGAATTTCATTAATCATAATTTTTCCTGCTGGACGCAACGCGGTGACAGCCTCTCCTTTAGAACCAGGCAAAGGAAGATCGGCAGAAGAAATCCCTGCAATATAACCAACCTGTTCATTTCCTTTAAGGACCAACCGACTCCAACCGGCAACTTGAGGAGTCACATAACGCGCTAAAAATGCAATCAAAACGAAGGAGGCAACCATCGCACCGCAAAGCCATCCAAGACGTTCAAATGCCATTTGACCAGCAGCATTCAATGTATGAGTATCAAATTCAAAACTCAAGGCACCAAGTCCGGGCAGCATCATGCCAAAAAGCCCCATAAGAAAAAAAATGATCCCGACAAAACCAAGAAGCCCAAATGTCGGCAATATAAAAAGCTCAACGCAAATAACTCCAATGCCAACGATCAATAAAATAAGTTCGAGCCAGTTGCCTATTTCCAATGCAAAACTCGAAAGAATAATCAAAAACAGACAGGTCACGGCGACACTACCCGCTAAACCAAAACCAGGGGTGCTAAATTCAAAATAAAATCCCACCATCATCCCCATGAATAAAAGAGAGGCTATTGTTGGAGACGCCAAAAAGGCAAAGAAACGGAGCTTCCAATCCATTTGATAAGAATCAATGGTAGCTCTTGGGATGTCTTTAAAAAATGGCTGATGAAAAATAGGCGATTGATCCGCAGGCCATTTTCCCATTTCCAATTCTTCAGGAGTCAATGGAAGCGTTTTTGTCGGAGGGATGAGAATGTCCGCAATTCCGTAAGCAATCAATTTATCTGCACCAAGAGTCAGCAACTTCCCTTTAGGCGAGATCACTTCATCGGGATTTGGTTCGCTTGTACGGATTTCACTTTCGTTGTCGAGCTTAATCACTTTTCCATCGCGCAAGACAATGATCAGGTCTTTATCGACCATAGCCTCTGCAAGCAACGGATCGCGATCAAAAAAACGGGCTCGACTACCAAAATCGGCTCGCATTGCGGAGTTGATTTTTTCAGATGCAGACTCCATCTTTCCCGTACCGTTTTCAATTACTGGCTCCGCGGCTCCCATACTTCCATCTTTAACAACTGTGATAAAACGACAAGAATAGGCTAACATAGCCCCTGCAGACATTGCCCAGTTATTGATGTAAGCCACCACTGGAATGTTATTCTGAATATCCATTTCCTTAAGGGCATCAGAGATCTGTTGTGCCGGATAAACCTCTCCGCCAGGTGTATTGAGTTCCAGGATAATAAATATGGGTTTCGTTTTCTTATAGTGATCTAAAGCATTTTTTACATAAAGCCACGTCGACTGACTAATGCCTGAAGTGCGGTCGTCAATGAGAATATGCCCAACGACATTAGGTTTCTCTGAATCGAAAACGATGTGTTTGGCTAGTTCTT
Source organism: Chlamydiota bacterium (assembly GCA_013287465.1). Classification (GTDB taxonomy): domain Bacteria; phylum Chlamydiota; class Chlamydiia; order Chlamydiales; family Parachlamydiaceae; genus JABDDS01. The sequence continues at coordinate 49,571 of JABDDS010000006.1, forward strand.
GCTCAAGCTGTTCAAAAGGAAGTTTTCTTCCCTCAGAAGGTGGATAAACCCCTTCTGATTCAACACTAAAAGCTACATTCCAGGAAAAAAGGTAAAAAAGATAAGCCAGCAATAGCAACGCAGCTCGTTGAAACCAATAATTTGAGAACATAAAAACACCTCAGTTCGACAGTTCTATCCTCCTAAGCAGCTGCACAATTTGGGAGTAAGGGACAACAGGAGCTTCATCATTAATTCCCTCGCACTCCTTTGCGGCCATTTTCCAACTTTCTTCTGAATTGAGATTCTCTTTCCACCATGGATACGTGCGACACTGCTTAGGGCGATTTTCATATACGAGACATTTTTTGTCTTTAAGAAAAACACAATCATAACCACCGTTTTTTCTTTTCTTTTCTATCAACGAATAACGGTTATCGCGCGAACGAATGTATTCTCTTTTAAATTGTTCTAAAGAAATTTTTAACTGATTTGCAATCGCCCGCATCTCTTCTTCGGTGATCCAGACAAAACCGGGACCTCCTGTACAACACTTTCCACATTCGGTGCATTTAAAACGCAATCCATCTTTATACCAAGGGAGATCTTCCATATAAATAACCTTATTTCCGGGCTCGTCATGAGTCTACCAAAACATGATATAAAAAACCATAACAAAAGGACAATGACAAAAGAAACAAAAAAACGCACGATAAACATGAAAAAAACGAAAAACGAAAAAAAAACGAAAAAATCATTTCACAAATAATAAAAAAAAACATATAATTGTTGTATATTCGTATTAAAATATTATTTCACAGATAATATATATAAAAAAAACCATATACCAATCGTATATTCATAATAAAAAAAGGAGTTTTTATGATTCCAACAAAAAGCAGATCAAACAATTCAATGTTTGAATCAGTATCTCTTGATTTAACTAAACTTCCTCCTCCATACCCTATATTTAAACAACATCAATTAAACATTATAGATAGAACCCTTCAAAAATTAGCAAGAAATGAGTCACAAAATCAAAACAGAAGAACGCCAGGTGTGACGAGAGTGTGTAGTTTTAAACCT
>JABDDS010000007.1 GCA_013287465.1 Chlamydiota bacterium
TCGGTCTGGACCCAACAGGGTAGTACTAAGAAAGTCACGTGCTGTAGTCACCATCAAGTGACTACAGCACTTACTCTTAATTAGGAACTGTATAAAATGAATTAGACAGTTCCTTTTATCCTGTGACAGGCAGTTTAGAGCGCTTCCTGTAAAGTAATATTTATAGAGGCTCCTGCAGATGGATAGATGGTCCCAGCTCCATTTGGTATTGAAATAAGATTAAAGGGAGTTGTCGATACGTTTTGCAAACTCAATAAATCACCCGCATTTATTTGAATGATAACGGAACCATTAGTATGGTTAAGGATTTCATCAACAGAAAGTGAAGCTGCAGCAATTACGCTACCAGGAACAACGACACCATTTTGAAATAGACCAAAAAAGAATGGTGGGGTAGGGAATATGAGAGTTGCTAACAAACCTTGGACGGTATAATCAATCTGATAAATACCTGTTCTTAAACAGAGAATCGTCCCCGCTGTCGGTGTTAAGGTAATGTCAAAATCAGAAGTGATCGCATTTACTCCTTCAAATAGGACATTGTTATTTGGATTGCCTAAAATATCTACGAATTGATTTAAATTTGTATAAACATTGAGATAGGAATAAGTTCCCGGACAGCATGGCCCTTGACTGCCTTGGATACCTTGAACTCCTTGAATACCTTGAACGCCTTGAGAACCTATAGGCCCTTGAGATCCTTGAGAACCGTCAAGTCCATCTAGACCGTTAGTTCCATTAAAACCATTAGTTCCGGGTACACCCGCAGGACCTTGTGGTCCCATTGCACCTTGAGGTGATTGAGGGCAGCATTCAGCACTTAATTGTGACATACCGCAACAAACGGTAAATAATCCGAGTAATATTTTTGATTTAATATTCATTTTTTTTCCTTTGTTTTTATTTTTATTTTGGGCCTGCTTCAACGTATTTCTTTGTGTTTATTAAAGCAATCATTATTTTTTTTATTTGTGGCAAAAAAAATATTTTTTTAACATAATTATCTTGTGTTAAAGGCGTTGTAATTTAAAAAAAATATAATTTATCACAAAAAAATTATGATAATTTTATGAAAATTATGAAAAATTTTTCATTATGTATAAAAATTTATAAAATATGGTAATGTCTAAAATTTAATGAAATATATTTATAGAAAATTTAGCATTACTTTAGTATTTAAGATACCTCTTAAAGGTTTATTTTTTATTTTTTTTCACCTCTTGTCTGAACGCTGAGATTGTAAGACGAGCTGCTTTAGATGTAGGATCGGCGGTAACTAAATTGACGATTGCTGATGTCGATACGGAGACTAATCAAATCGTCAACACGTTATATCAAACAGTCCGAAGCGTTAAATTAGGTAAAGATTTGACCGCTAGCTCTGATGGTTATCTTTCTCAAGAGATTCAAAAAAAGCTGATTGATACATTAAGTGTAATGAAAACCGACACCGCTGAGTTTGCTTCTAAACAATGGTTTGGAATTGGGACTTCTGTTTTTCGTAAAGCAAAGAATGGGCTAGATTTGCTCGGTCGTATACAGAAGGAATTAGATCTGACGATTCTTTTGGTGCCCCAGATAGAAGAAGGGGAGATCGGTTTTTTTACTGCCGTAGCTGCAAGTAAAATGAATGCTGAAGATGTTAATGCGTGGGATTCTGGTTCTGCCAGTTTTCAAATTTCCACATTAACTGAAGGGCATATAGAGATGTTTGGAGCTGAATTCGCCTACGATTCTACTTTAGAAGCTCTTTTTTCTCTTCGTGAGCAATTATTTTCTCAGAACCTTTCACCGAACTTTTTGACCATTGAAGAAGCCACTAAGCTTGCTGAAATGACATCTAAAAGACTGCCATTAGCTCCTAATTGGATCACTGATAGTCATAAAAAAATGATTGCTATCGGGGAAAACACAAGCATTTTTTTTCTTGCTTCGGTCGTTGCTGGTCAAACCACCTATACAAAAAATCAAGTGTGGGAAGGGATTTTGAGCTTGTGTGACAGTGGAGATGAGTGCCCTTGCTCTTTTCCAGAGCCAGGGAGGGCTGTTGTGGCGCTTGTTCTTCTTTATTCTGTTATGGATCATTGTGGAATCGACAGTGTATCATATTTTCTAACAAATGGTGGTTGTGAAGGGATTTTAACCATGCCTCGTTACTGGCAATAGGGTTAATAATTTAAATCGAAATTCATTAGGTTCCAATGGTAGATAAACCAGAAAAAGCTCATACAGGAAAGCGCTAGTAACGTATTCCAGATTTTGCTCCACAACCATCGTTGTTTATTAGCCCAACATCTAATGCTGTTATAAATGGCTAATAGAGAGCCCAATCCTATTACTAAACCGATTCCTTGCAATGTGCGCAGCCAGAAATCGGTTCGTTGTGATAGCAGTGAAAAATCGTTGAGCGCACTTGCTAGAATCAATAACCCCACAATGTAAATCACTATGCTAACACAAACTAGATGTACGAATATCCGTAGGCATTTGTCATGGAGGTTGAGCATGAGCGGCTTGTCGTAGTGTTTGCGAATCATTGCAGCAATTGGCCAGGATAGTAGTGTAGACAGGATAATGAATAAGCTGAGTTTGAGGATGAGATAGTTGATGTCTTGTTTGTTGAGTATCTTATTCACTTCTTGGTAGACGATAAATGGATAATCGATATAGGCAACACGGCGTCCGCTGACATCGTTGACAAACGCTATTTTGGTCTTTCCTCCGACTTCGCGAAACACCATCGGCGCAATTTCTTGAAAGCGAAGTGGTTGTTGGTTCAATCCGTTAAAACCTGCCATTGAAATAGTATTGTCCTGTAAATTAACGGTTACGTTTTTTTGTTGGAACAATGTCGATATTGCTAAAAAAGTTGTTTCGGAGCGACGGCTGGGTTCATAATTTCCGATAACGCTTTGGAGGTCTTGGACTGTTGACGGCTTTTCATATTCTGTCGATGAACGTTCGGGAAAGTATCTGTCCATGAATTGATTAAATAAAATTCCTCTTAGGTCTATTGTAGATTGTCCAGCGCTGTTATAGGAGATAAAAAGTCCAACATTGGCATCCAAAATCAAGTGTAAGTTGCTATGAAATAGGACTGTATCTCCTCCGTGTCCAATGACGCGATGACCATTTTCTGATTGTTCGTAAAAACCAAGGCACATGGCATGCATCTCTTTGGGCCATCCTTCCTGCCTTGCGTGCATTTGCTTTGCCGTTTCTGGCTTTAGAATTTCTACGTTTCCATAATGTCCATTTTGCAGGTGCATGATCATGAAGCGCGTGATGTCTATTGCCGATGCTGAAAGTGAACCACCAGGAGCAGTTTGGATTAACTCAAAAGGCTTTGGATTTAAAGATCCAAGGATATATCCATTGGACATCGATGCTTGAAGGGATTCTGGTAGTGGTTGCTGGAATGTGGAATGGCTCATATTAAGAGGGGTAAAAATGTGTTCTTCGACATAGTCGTTAAAATTCTGACCAGAAACGCGTTCTACGAGGTATGCCGCCATTGTGGTTGCATAATTAGAATAGGCTGGAGTCTCTCCTGGTGGGAAGATTCTGGAAGGCATGTGTGTTTGTAAGTATTGAGAAATAGGTTGCAAATCATCTGCACAACCAACACACAAATCTTTTATAGACTCTTCAAAACCCGTCCTGTGGGTCATGATGTCGCGTAAAGTAATCGGTTTGTCAAAAGTGTTGGGAATTTTGAAATCAAGGTAATCATTCACATCTCGATCTAAGTCTAATTTACCCTGTTCCACTTGTTGCATGACTGCAGTCCAAGTGAATAATTTTGAAATTGATCCGGGACGAAAAAGGGTTGTTTCAGGGGAGATAGGAATTTTTTTTTCCGTGTCGGCATATCCATAACCCTTAGCGAAAATTAGGGTGCCGTCTTTTACAATTGCAACGACCGCGCCTGCGATATCTGCTTGTCTAATTTGCAGAGGGACTAACCCATCGAAGAAGGCTCCAACATCCTCGGTGGTCAATTCTTGTCCATGGGGATTTCTTTCTTCAGAAATAATTAAATTTGGGAGCGTGTCGCCGAAAATTGATGAGCAGCAAAAAAAGGCTATACAATAAAGCTGGAACAGTGTTTTATAGATCATTATTTTCTCTATTTTTGCTGGTAATACGCGGTTTATTTTTCAACAAAGAGAGAAAAAGTGTCAAGAAATAACGAGTGTGTTTCGGTATATGTTTTTGATTTTTAATGGAGAAAGAAATGTCTAATTTTGTGCTTGTTCATGGAGGGATGATAGGAGGAAATTGTTGGAAAAAAGTCAGCAACTCTTTGAAGGAAAAACAACATACAGTGTCAGCACCAACTCTTACGGGGATAGGGGAAAGAAAACATCTAGCTCATCCGAGTGTAGATTTAAAAACGCATGTTGAAGATGTGTTAAATACAATTTTTTATGAAGAATTGGATGACATCATTCTCGTGGGACATAGTTACGGGGGAATGGTTATTACAGGGGTGGCAGATAAAATTCCAGAGAAAATAAAAAAACTCGTGTACGTTGCAGCTGTCCTGCCGATGAATGGAGAGAGCATGTTTGATGCTGTTGGTCCTGAAATTTCTTCCGCTCTTTTTAATAGCGCACAAGAATATAACAAATGGCTGGTGCCTCCAGGGACGCCTCAAAGCTATGGAATCGATATTCCTGAGGAGGTAAAATGGTTCAATAGTATGTCTACTCCTCACCCGTTAAAAAGCTTTCAGCAGAAGCTATTTTTTAAAACGTCTTCTTTTAGGGAGATGAATAAAGTTTATGTTAGGTGTTTGCAGGATTCCGCTTTAACCTCTATGGCTACCCGAGCAAAAGATATGCAAATTCCCATTTATGAAATTGATACAGGGCATTTCCCTATGTTAACTTATCCGGATGCTTTGGTGAGGTTGCTAGAAGGAAAATCTTAAGATTATAGAATTTTTTGTGTGATAATGGTTTGTCCACGTTATTTTGCTACGCGAAGCGTTTGGAGTGCGAAAGTCCTCTTTCGCTTTGTCGTTTAAGATAAAGCGAAAAGTCGATATTACGTCAAATACACCTTGCAGACTTGCAGGTCTGACCCCGATTCCCCGATTGCTTGAATTGCGTTCGATATAGCCGCTTCAAGCGATTATATCGAACGTGACAAAATATCCTATTTGTAATAGATGGATAGGATATTTTGAATTTCATTTTGAATAGCAGCACCAGCTGCATCATCAAAAAGCGGGTCCCAAACATTAAACCAGCCATAACCGTAATCTGGGTTACCGCCTGTTGGTAATTGCGGATATAATGCTAAATGTAATGCTCTAAAATCAGCATTATTTCGAGGAGCAATACTACCATAATGCTGAATCAAATTATAAATTTTGGTCGATTCAGGTAATCCAGCGTTTGCAATCGCAGTCTTTAACGCGACAGGATCAATTGGGTGAATCCCCCAAAAATGGATGAGAGGTGTAATGTCTTCGCCACAAATTTTCGATAATCTAAACGTACGGCTATCTGCTGGTGCTAGTCCATCTGTCGGTGTTTTTGCAACATAATCCGCTTGCTCTTGAGCATAAAATTTCGGTAACGCATCCCAACCGTAAAGCTCTGAAATATCTAAATATTTAGCATAACCACGAGCCTGATAGCGCATCTCATTTTTTGTGCTATTCGATGTGTCCATATTATTGTTATTTCTAAAATTCAAAGTTACCATCCATGTTTGTGCTGCTTGGTCTTTTGTCATATTGGGTTCATAACCAAAGGAAGCAAATATGCTCTCAGCATCCATTCCAAATTGCGTAGCACCGGTGAATACAGATGGAAAGTTCACAATGGCCTCTGTTTCACCAGGGTATTGACTGCCCAGTTGAGCGTGAGATAGCTCATGAAAATCGATGGGCCACGCTAAAGGACCAACCATCATTGGACCTATCTTAGTTTCATGGTAGATTTTATTCGGATCATAAATATGATTCACTGCGGGGTATCCAATACCATATTCAGAATGGGCGATGGATACATCCACACCCATAAACAATACAGTACGACCTCGATCGCTTGGATAGCCATAAAATGCTGATTCACCATCCATTCCCTTATCCCAATTGATCATTAATCCCTCTGCATCGTCGTAAGCGTAAACATAACTACGAGGAACATTCATCATGAATTTGTCAGTTTCAAAATCTGCCCACGGTGCGGGATTGGTTCTTACGGCTTTCCAATCATCGTTAGTCATGGAATAAGTAGACGTTCTTGAAAAATAAGGAGCTTTAATGACGTTATCTATTGTAACTTCTACTACCCCTAAATTGGCAAGAGTTGGAACAATAATATAAATACCACCTCCGAAAGGATTGGCAACGCGCGTCGTGGTTGCTGTAATAGGAAATAAATTGGTAACTCGGTCAAACCGATTAACGAGGGATTTGACTGATTTATCCCATGTATGTGCACCTACTAAGATAGAAAATCCAGCATTTACCATACTTTCAGGTACCATGACATCAGCGATACTTCCAGGGGCTAAGTAAAGTCCTGTTGGTCTGCGCACCGGATCGGTGGAATGAGAAAAAGGCTTTCCCCATGGCGTGGTCAATGTGGCATTAATTAGTACTGTATAAGCGATAGTTGGGTCTGCCGGAGGAGTGGTAGGTCCTGGAAAATAGGCGGAAGTCTTAAACGCTTTACCCTGTAGCAAATCATCATAAGCATCAATTGATGCAGGAGTATAAATAGCATCAAACATACCTTGTTGAACGGTAAAAATGGCACGCGTTATAGCTAAGCCATCGGGAGTGGTCGGTGTTCGAGGAAACCCCTTTTTGGTGTTAGTACTTAAGAAAATAGGTCCTTTAAGCGTGTCATATTGATCAACTAATTCAAACGCACTTGTTATGAGGCTTGAACTTGTATTCAGTGCTAATGCATTATTTTGAAAAAGCACACTTTGTTGATCAATTTGCTGCTCCGTCAATGGGGCAACACCGGTTAAATGATTGGTCAAAGCATTCATCACATTAATTAGAACATCGGGTGAGGGTGGCGTATCTGCCATAGCGATGTTTACTTTGAAAAATGAAATCAAAGTGAACAGGATCACTGATAATGAGAACTTTAGCATAGTGTTATTCATAAACCATCCTTGTTAAAGGGTTAAAAACTTTTTATATACGACTGAATTAATTTAAACAACATTTTTTTTAGTTCTACCGAACATGATCAAAAATAGGGGGTAGGGGTCAGGCCTGGAAGGGGTAGGGGTCAGGCCTGGAAGTCTGCAAGATGTATTTGACGTAATATCGACTTTTTGATAGAAAGACTTTATTGAATTTTAGAAGAGGTGAAACATGGCAAGAAAATTAAGATATCACCTGTCCGGAGCTTTCTATCATGTGATGTTAAGAGGTAATGACGGACAAAAGATCTTTTTTAATGATGGCGATCGATGCCGCATGTGTTTGTTAATTCAGCAAGGAGTAGAAAGATATGGATATCGTATCCATGCTTTCTGTTTGATGAGCAATCATATTCATCTTTTAGTGCAGGTAAATAGCATCCCTCTTATTAGTTATGATAAATGCTGCATGTGAAGTATTCGGAGTAGATAAGACGATGATTTTTTCTAATAGCCAAGAGAGAAGACTTTCTGTGGCGAGAGGTGCGATCGTTTTACACGCACAGGAAAGTGGAATTTCTCTTGAAGAAATCGCCAAAGTTTTGGCAAGAGATGGTAGTACAATAAGTAGTTTAAAGAGACGATTTCTTGCCAAGTACAGCCATTGTGATGTTTTACAACAACAAGTTAAAAAGTTGAGAGAGAAAGCGCATCAACTTGCAGACTTGCAGGCCTGACCCCCAATCCTGACCCCCAATCTCAACTTGCAGACTTGCAGGCCTGACCCCCAATCCTTAAGCAGAATAAGTCGTTAAAGGTATTTGACTTCCCAGTTAAGGCCGTTATAGAAGAAATGGGCAAGAGTGCAGTTTTCTAAGTCTGCGACGAGGGTTCCATCAGGTTTGTAGATTGGCAATTCCATGACATATAGCAAAGCACCCCAAATAAAGCCGTGAGCGACAACAAGCAAGGGGTTTTCATATGTTTTGAGCCACTTATTGAGAGAACTGATAATTCTTTGAACGAATTCTTTTTTTGATTCGCCATCGGGCACTGGAACATCGTAGGGGAGGTCAACGACATATTCTGTCACACCCTTATCTTCTTTGCCCTCAAAAATACCAAGCTCAAATTCTCTTAAGTTTTCATCGATGTCTGGAATCCCAGACCATGCGATTTCAGCTGTCTTTAGAGCTCGGATCATGGGACTAGAAATGACATGTTTGATTCCAGCAGCCAGTATTTTGTCTTTCAAGCTAAAAGCTTGTGCTATTCCTTTTTCTGTTAATGGACTATCGGTTTTACCGCCAGCGACGAGCTTTTTTTGATTGTGTTCTGATTCTCCGTGACGAACAAAATAGAATGATTTTTTCTCAAGCATAGCTGACTCGTATGTTTGGTATAAACACTATGGTAACACTTCAACGGTGTTAAAGAAAGGAAATTTGTGCTAGAATCTTCTTTTTTTAAGAGAGGAGCTTAAACATCATGAAGGATTCAAGTGACAACGAAAAGCTAGAGACAAAACTGTTGATTACTTTCCCTAAAAGCAGTTAGCAGCGCACATGATGAAGGCTCCGATTCGCTTTTTCAAGCACAACAACAATTTATTACCATTCTTTGTACATTAGCTGATAAAATCGAAGAAAATCCAGAAAATTTGGACCTCCAGAAAGTTCTTAACATTTGGAGTATTTCCTGTTTTAAAACATGACGAATCCTGAGGAATATGACACGTAAAATTATTCATATTGACATGGATGCATTTTATGCGGCTATTGAACAACGAGATTTTCCAGAATTGCGAGGAAAGCCTGTTGTCGTCGGAGGATCTCCTACGTCCCGTGGCGTTGTGGCTACGGCATCATATGAAGCGCGGAAATATGGTATAAGATCTGCAATGCCTTCTGCAACAGCTTATCGTTTGTGCCCCCATGCTATTTTTATGCCACCTCGCTTTGATGCCTATAAGAGCGTTTCAATTCAATTGCACCACATTTTTCAGCAATACACTGATATTATTGAGCCCCTGGCTCTTGATGAAGCTTATTTAGATGTGACGATCAACAAAAAAGAAGAAAAATCTGCCACTTACCTAGCAAAAGAAATTTTAGTGCAAATTCACTCTGAAACCCACTTAACGGCAAGTGCGGGAATTTCCTTCAATAAGTTTTTGGCAAAATTAGCCTCGGGCTGGCAAAAACCAAATGGAATCACCACGATTGCTCCTGAACAAGCTCAACAGTTTGTGGATAATCTCCCGATTGGGCAATTTTATGGCGTCGGTAAAGCCACCGAAAATAAGATGTTAAGGTTAGGAATACGTAATGGTAAAGATTTACAAGATTTTGGAGTCGATCATCTTGTTGCTCATTTTGGCAATAAAATGGGAAATTTTTTTTACAATCTTTCATTTTGCAATGACGATCGCATTGTTAACCCATTACGAGAACGAAAATCTATTGGTAGAGAGTTTACTTTCCAGTGTGATTTGCAAGGAGAAGAAACAATCAAAACAGAAATATTAAAGATCGCTAAAATCGTGTGTGCGGAAATGGAGTCCAAAAATCTTTATGGAAGAACAGTTCAACTAAAGTTACGTTATGCAGATTTCAAAACGATTACGCGTAGCTATTCTCTTGAAAAACCGACAAATTCCGAAGAGACTGTTCAGGAGGTTCTTTTATTCTTATTGACTCGGGTATTAGTTAATCATACCCCCATTAGACTACTAGGGGTCAGTTTATGTTCATTTGGTGAAAAAAAGACAAAAACAAAAGCTTCCGATATCAAAAATATAACAGCTCATAGAAATGCGAAAGCACTTCGAGAAGAAAAAATAGATACTTTATTATGATTCTTTAGAAATAATCGTAATCACTTGAGGTTCGCTAGCCTTCCAAAATCCTTTTTGCGGTACATTTTCCTCTTCTTTTTGCAAACCGAAATAGTCGGGATTTTGCAGAAGATGATTCATACAAAATTCCAACTTTTCTGTTTTAAAAGGATCGTTATTTGCTGTGCAGAGTTCTCCTGCAAGAGCCGAGGCGCTGAGGTCGGCTATGGAGCGACCAAAGAAATGTGTATTACAATACATTGATTCGACTTGTGGTTTTGTTCTAGGGAATCTTTTGGCTAATTCTTCTCCAATTGTGCCATTGGGACCAAGAAGTTTATTTCTAGCAGCATAAATTGAAAGCAAGTTTTCCGTATAATGTTGATCGTGAGTAAATTGGAAGTATTTTGTTGCGAGGCTTGCTATAGCTCCATGGGTCTGATAGGGGTATAGATCAGCATAGACAATGAATATGCTGCCTCCAGGAGACAAATGCTCGTAGAGAAAAGAAAAAGCTTCGAGGATGTCTTGTTCAGGGGCAATAAAATTGGCAGTAAAATCCGTAAGGTGATAGATCATATGTATTGCTATAATGAGGTCTAGGGGGTCTTTTGGAAAAATTTCTTTATTCTCTTGTCGATAATAATCTTGCAGATAACCCTCATATGATATGCCGGGGATTAGATGATCTTGTTTAGCCAATCGTTCCAGATATAATTTTATAAGAAAAGGGTTGGGTTCTTCGATGTTGACGATGGTGCCTTTTGGAGCGTTTTTCAAGGCAAAATCAACAACTTCACCAGCTCCAGCGCCGACATCAAAAACTTGAGCATTTGGAGGTAATTTTCCGACGAGATCATTTAATAAAGGAATGATGGTGATGCGTTGATCTGTGCCAAAAAATTCATTTGGTCTATCGAGAATAGGCTCTAGAATTCTTTTTGAGAATATATGGGTGTAGGCTTCTGCATTGTTTAAGGAAGAAAATTCTTCGAGAATTTGTTCAAAAGCCTCAATTTCATTTGGTGGAATTTTATCGAAATTGCAATTTTGAGCGTTGATATTGGCGAATATCGAAATAAGCAAAAAAATGAATATTTTTCTTTGAGTCATAATGCTTCTTAAGTTTTTCAAGAAGCTGATTTTAACAAATCTTCTCTTTTTAAATCTTGGGAAATATTTGTCAAAAGTCGTCTTTCAGACGAACCCTTAATTTCAGCTGCAAAGTAACTGTACGCTTAATTTAAAGATTTATGGGTGATAGGGGGCAAAGCCCCCTAAATGGAGGTGGAGAGACGCATTCAGAACTTTTGATTGGGGATCGTTCGTGAGAAAGTCGTCTTTTAGGTATTTGCAATCTGCTTCATGTGTGTAAGTTTAGGTAGATGTAAGATGATCAATGATCCTTGCTGTAAATTCTAGGAATTGGTTCCTCTTCCGGGATGTAACTGGGCGTTTCATTATCACTATCGATCACTGGTTCTTGATTCATAAAACTCTCTTGTGAATAAGCGGTCGCTAATGCGAAAGAATTTGAGGTTCCTATTGTTGTAGCTTTAGATAGGGGTCAGACCTGCAAGTAGATAGGGGTCAGAGATAGGGGTCAGACCTGCAAGTCTGCAAGATTGGACAGAGATAGGGGTCAGACCTGCAAGTCTGCAAGATTGGACAGGGGGAAACATGGTCAACTTGCAGACTTGCAGGTCTGACCCCTTCCTACTTGCAGACTTGCAGGTCTGACCCCTTCCTCCCCTTCCTATTTATTTGCAATTGTGTGTACAGAGTCACAAAAAAGCGTAATTACAGCTTCTAAGTCGTTTGGGAAAAATTTTCGAATGATCATAGAGGAGCCAGTACCCCTAGGGATTCAAAAAGAGCTTTGCGCCTGTCCTTAATGTTGTCAGTTGTTATTTATGTCAAACAGGGGTGCTCGCTCAATCAACATCACCACCGTTACCACCGTCACCTCCACGCCCCCAAATGCTATTGCCTCCGTGGCCGCCATTTCCTCCATCTAATCCTTTTGTTCCTTTTTGACCATCCTCTCCTGGTTGTGCGCTTCCTCCAAAATATGCATTAGTGCCATTTGCACCATCACCCGCTCGTTTGGTAGTGGTTTGAGAAGTTTCGTTTTGCTCAGAAACTAACGATGTGGAACATAGGAGACATGTCATTCCAAATATAAAACATGCTATTAATTTACTATTCATTTTTTTATCCTTCTTATTTTTTATTGCCGTCTTTTCCTTTACTACCATTTCCAAAAGGCCCTTTTCCTCCTTCTCCGCCTTTTCCGCCGCCATGTACTCCATTTCCGCCGTTACCTCCATTGCCTCCACTCCCAAACAAACTATTGCCGCCGCGTCCACCATTGCCTCCCTTTCCAGAATTGCTATTTCCACCGTGACCACCATTCGATCCAGGACCAAAAATAGTATAGCCACCGTCTCCACCATGTCCACCATCATATGCATGGATATAAGGAGAAAAGGAAGGGGTCAGACCTGCAAGTCTGCAAGTTGACCATGTTTCCCCCTGTCCAATCTTGCAGACTTGCAGGTCTGACCCCTTCCTTGCAGGTCTGACCCCTTCCTCCTTCCTCCCTTCCTTTAAATTCTTCTTTATTTAAATGAAAGCTTGAACGTAAAAATTGACGAATTTCTTCAGTATTTGGTTTTGTGGTGAGCACATCCCCAAAATCAAAAACGATTGCCTGGGGGGCCGCTGTAAGCATAGTATAAATACAGAATAGGTAAATTGTTAATGTTTTTCTCATAAGGAATGTTATTTTTTAGAATATCTTTGGTTAGGGCGGAGCTTGGGCATTGGGAGTCCAGAGGGACTGTGTCCCTTTGGTGGGGGTTTTTAGGGGGCGAAGCCCCCTAAATGGAGGTGGAGAGAATTGAACTCTCGTCCTGAGCAAACTCTATAGAGACATCTACATGCTTAGTATCCTGAGTTTTGGCTAAGTTCCTATGCAGGAAACGACATTAGAGCTTAGCTGCTTCGTTTGATCTCGAGGCCGATCCCCTGGAAGCGTCGGAGAGGAGACTCATACCAAGTCATTAACGATAGATTTCAAGAGCCTTGGTCCACTTTTGAGCTATCGAACTGTTTAAACTATTAGGTTTAGCCAGTTAGAGCAAGATCTCTTTCGCAAGCGAAAGAGAAATCACCGCATACGATTTTGTCGTTTGCATTTGTTGTTTTGTCGGCTTTTTAGGAGGCCAGCCAACGTCCTCCGCATGCAGTCAATACTTTGTTTCCCAGTCGAAACCGTGACACCCCCGTATTGCTACACCTTAATTCTACCACAGAATGATTTTTTTTTGGAAGAAAAGTTTGCGAATAAAAGTTTGTGTGAAAGGAACCTTTTTGTTAGTCTCTTTTCTAGACTTGAAGAGTTATTGTTATTCAACTTTATTTTAGGAGAATTTTGACAGCTATGTTTGATTTTTTTCGTAAACACCAACGTTCTTTTTTCCTTGTGATCACGGTAGTAATTGTGATTTCGTTCTCTTTTTTCGGCACTTTCGGCGCAATTTCTGACGGTTCATTTCGGGAGCAGATAGCATTTAAAGCCGTTGATGGTACTGTTGTGACCCGTCATGAGCTCGATGAGATGGTGCTGTTTTTAGGGACTGATGCCGATGATAAGCGCATTTTTGGGGGCGTTTGGGGACCGAATTTTCTTAACGATGGGGTGATCAAAAAGAATTTTCTAGAGACAGGGCTTGGGTTGATGTTGATAGAAGCTTACCCTGAAGAAGTCAAACAAGATTTGGTCATGCGTGCGGATAAAGAGCGTCGTTATGTCCCTTATGTACATCCTCAAGCGCATTTTATTGGTGCTCAGACAGCTTGGAATTATTTTGCTCCTGCGATGCAGACTCAATTTAATGCTTTGCGTAGCATTCAGGATCCAGCTAGTCTTGATTCGTTGAAAGCCAGAGCATCTCTATTTCTGATGGAAAGACAGCTGCCACCCCCTTTGTTACGTCAAGTTCTTCGTTACCAAGAGAAACAGTATAATTGGTTAAAGCCAGATCCTAATCTCGATCATATCGATTTATCCCTTTTTGGTTATCATACAGTTGATGATTGGTTTGGTCCCCATTTTTCCCGTTTAGTTTCGGAATTTATCATTAATGCAGCGATCATTGCAGAGCAGAGGGGGTATTATGTTTCCAAGGCAGATGCGATGGCTGATTTAGTGCGCAATGCGGACATAAGTTTTCAGCAAAATGCTGCTAGTCCACACCGTGGAGTTGCGACGACAACTGAGTATTTTGACGAGCAATTGCGTCGCCTAGGGATGGATCGCAATATGGCCGTGAGTTTGTGGCAGAAGGTGCTTCTTTTTCGTCGTCTATTCCAAGATCTTGGAAGTGCCGTTTTTGTCGATCCATTTACCTTTGGTAAATATGATGCTTACGCATCTGAGGCTGTTGAAGGGGAGTTGTATCAATTGCCAAAAGAGTTGCGTTTCAACAATTACCGTTCTTTACAAAAATTTGAGACATATCTCGATGCTGTTAGTAAACGCTCTGAAGATGAAAAAGCAAAGCTTAAGCTGCCCTCAACTTTCTTGCCCGTTGCTGAGATAGCTAAGAAAACACCGGAGTTTATACAAAAACGTTATTTGTTGGAGATCGCTCATGTTGACAAAAAAATGTTGGAAGGTAACGTCAGCTTGAAGCAGTCTTGGGAGTGGGAAGTGGAGGATGCTCATTGGGATCTTCTTAAGCATGAATTCCCTGAGCTTGCTTTGAAGTTGTCGAACAATGTGGAAGAGCGGTATGCGGCACTTGATTCTGTTGATGACAAAACCCGTTCTCGCATCGATGCTTTTGCCCGAAAGTCAATCGTCGACGCGCATCCTGAGTGGCTGGAAAAAGCTCTTAGTGAGGCTAAAACAGTCCGTCATCTTGTTGGATTGCGTGAAAATGGAGCTAATGCTTCATTTGTGGGATTGAAAAATGGGAAGGTGTTGATGGATCTTCTCGATGTAGCCCCTTTATCATTGCATTCTGAAGCAGAGATGACACCGGCTGCTAAAGAAGCGGGAAATAAATTAAAAAGCTTCACTGCCGATAATGCCACATATTATCGCATTGTCGTTGTCGATCGCGCGATAGAGCCAGAGGTTCTTTCTTTTGTAGAAGCTGACCGTCAGGGCGTTCTCGATAGAGAGCTCGATCGGAATTTAGAGGCTCATTATGTTAAGATACGAGGGACCAATCCTAAGGAATTTCAACGTGAGGATAAAAGCTGGAAGCCTTTAGGCGATGTACAGGATGCTGTTGCCGATCGTTATTTTGAAAAGGTTCTCAATGGAATTCGTGCTAACTACGCAACTTTAGTAGGTCCTGGTGAAGCCCCTAAGGAGATGATTGGCGATTATGCAGCGACATTGCGTTTTCTTCCATATATGCAGGATGCAAAGGCAGCCCTTGAGAAATCGCCAGCAGACCCATCGGCTTGGATTAAAGAAGGGGGCAAGTCTGATAATAATGAGGCTAGTGTTATAAGTGCTCAGCCAAAGTTAAATGATCAGTGGAAATTGGAGAAGGTTGCTTATCAGACCAGCCGTTCTAATGCAGATCAGGCGTTAGATAAAAAAGATTTATTTGCCCTTCAGGAAGGAGCTTGGACGAAAGTTAATACTCCTGGAAGTGGAAATATTAACTTCTTCCATTTGAGTCATAAGAAAAATGAGATCAACTCAGAAGTCACGATGAATAGCGTGAGTCGGGCGAAGGCCTTACTTTCTAATGACGCTCAGCAGCAGTTGATGGCTCAGTTATTAAAAATGATCGAAGCTAAAAATGCGATTTCGCTTGATTATCTGAAGAAAAACGGTGAAAATCGCTCTTTAGAGGCCATGCACTAGGAATTTAGGATGATGTTTTCCGAAGAATTTATTCCGTTAACCCCTGTCAATTTTTTTCAATTGAGCATAGGTAGTCCCTCTTTACCTGAAAAAGGGGGATTTCCGTATCTAAATAAGAAAAACTATCTCAAGTATCTTCTTCCTAACACGTCGGAGTTATGTGGAGAAGAGTCTTTTGCTGAGGTTGCGTTAGGCTGGAATCGGGATGGAATAGAAGTGTACATTCGCGTCGATTCCCCCTTTGTCAAGAGTGTCTATCCGCAAGTCGACCGTGGGGATAGTGTCGAGATATTCATTGATACTCGAGATGTGAAGACATCTGGGTTTAATACGAAGTTTTGTCACCATTTTTTCTTTTTTGCCGAGGGCGTGGAGGGGGTTTTTGCCGGGGAGATCACCCATTTTCGGACTGAGGATGCTCATCCTCTTTGTGATCCCGTCGATTTGAAGGTTAAGACATCGAACCATAAAACAAGCTATGATCTCAATGTGTTTATCCCTCGAGAAGTTCTTCATGGATATGATCCGGAACAGTTCACTCGATTGGGATTTTCTTACCGCATTAATCGCTTAGGAGGGATGCCTCAACATTTTTCCGTCGTGACAAATGATTATCATATTGACCAGCAACCCTCACTTTGGAGCAGCTTAGAATTAACATGAAAGAAATTACGGAAACACATGAATGGATCGAGATTCAAGATGGGCATGCCGTTGTCGGCGTGACTGATTTTGCGCAGAAAGAACTTGGTGATATTGTTTATGTTGAACTTCCCAAGGTGGGTAAACGGGTAAAAAAAGGGGAGGAAGTTGCCGTTTTAGAATCAACCAAAGCCGCAGCCGACGTCTATTCTCCTGCCGATGGTCTTATTACAGCCGTTAACGAACGCCTCGTGGAATCTCCTAATCTAATTAACCAATCCCCAGAACGTGAGGGATGGATTCTCAAGTTGCAGCTATCTATACCACAGTAAAACCCTCGGGTTGTGTGGGAGCATCTTTGCCTATTGGGAGTTTATTGTTAAAGTAATCGTGGTAAACCTTGAGTCCCTGAGCGCTTGTCGTCACGCAGTAGAAGCAATTGCTGATCCATTCGGATCCTTTAATCGTTCCTGTTGTTAAATTGCATTGAAAGCGGGATGTGATCTTGCTTTTCCAGTAGTTTGGCTCTCCAAAGAGGAGGATGGGGTGTGCTGGGACCGCCCCTACTTTGCGCCGTACCTCTTCCAAGCTAAATTCAAAGTCAGTTCCAATGCCGCCGGGAAGGAATATTGGGAAATCGAGATTGAATTCCGCTTGTCGCTCCACAACCTTCTCTAGCCGGTAGGTCATCTTACCCTCGATATAAGGGTTCTGTTTTTGCTCATTAACTACAGAATTGCCTTGTTGCCGAAAATCGACGATGTTTGCACACGACAGAATGCCGAGCTCTTGCGCCACCCTGTTTCCTGTTGCCATCGATCCCGGTCCACCTCCTGTGATTAGAGTGATAGGTGTTTTCTTATTTAACAACGGGTGTTCGGTTTCATCGCGCATTTTTAAAATTCCTTCGAATAGTTCACGCAGCTCCTTGTCGAATTGCCCTTCCATTAAATTAGATCCATAAATGCCAAAAAGTGTTGAATTTAGAAAATATTGAACTTTATCTATGGGAATAAACATGCCAGAATCCCATCCTGGCTTCTGAGTGAATTGTAAAATTTTCCCTGTACCTTCCTGATCGACCCAAAAGACGGGAATACCAAATTTCTCTAAATCATGAAGTAAGGCATGATCCTCTTCAGAAAAAAAGTCTCCCGATGACTGCGATGGAATTTGGAAATAAATGCCCTTAAGGCATCGTTGAACCTGATCGCTAAGAAGCATCCGTTTCATTAGTGGTGAGGGAAAATAACGGCTTAACAAGATTCCTTGACTCGTGATCCAACCACTGTCGATACTTTTGAGAAAGGGGTAAGAGGGTTGTTGTTCGATATACCTTTCGACTAAAAGAGCCTGTCTGGTGCTGTGAGCGACTCCAGGAAAATCATGTTGCCTGATATCGCGACAAATCCAATCACTTGGTTGCAAGTCAAATATTTGACTTTCTTTTACCACGTAGACAGCTGCTCCGTCTTCCTTTGGGAGCGGGGCGGTAGAAAAGGCTTTGAAGAGAGTTTTACTGTCTTCTAAACATTCTTGTAATTGGTCTCTATCAGAAAAAAATACATATTCACGGTATGGTTCTAACGTGTAAAATTCTAATGGTATATCTGTCAGTTCTCTTTTGCTTTTTCCATAGAGCTCATAGATATCTCCTGAAGCTGATGTATCCGGCTGCAGAATCGAGGCTGAAGTGTGGGTATAGCCTTGGGAAAGGAGTTCGGGGACAACGCGTGCAAATACTGTTCTAATGTGTAAAGGGAGGGTACGCACTAACAAGAGATCATCATCGTGTTCAATGTTTTTCGGTAGGAAAGCCTTCCACTCTTGGTAGATGCTAATAAGGTCTCTTATCGATATGTTCATGGATAATAATTTGGCGATTGTTGGTAGGAATTTATAGATATCTGGTTGGTAGGCAACACGTCCATTTTGAAGTGTCAGATAGGCGACTGTCCGTCCATCGATTTTATCTAAGATCAAATTGTCACTTCCTTGCAGTCCTCCTAGAGAGAGAAGGGGACTTCCCCATCGATCTGAACGTCCAAACATCCGGGATAAATATTCGGGATTGCGCACGCGTCGTCGGTCGTCTGCAGCAAAAAGTTTTCCTATATAAGCCCCAACGTTTAAATGTTGAAGCAATTCTGTTGCGATATTGCCAATAGCTTTTATGAGGACTTTAATTTCAGCACATCCATTTTTTTTGTCGAGTTGATATTCGATTCCGATTCCGTCTAATCCCAATTGGGCGACAGTACTTTTGATATTAAAAAATACCCGTTCTTTAGGGATGGAGAATCCCATAAATGTCGGAGAGATATTTTGAATGAAAACCGTCGCTTCAGCCGTTACTTTGTCGATTCGAAGGAGGTTGATAATGGCACCATCAGGACTGACGAGGTCGTGAGGGGCAATATTTAAATGGTTTTCCATTGTGTTATTCATATCTCGGTGGTTGGCTTTGATCATGCAATTTTTGATAACTTTTGGCAAGCAAGTTTTTATAATAAACCTCTTTTGAAACTGTACTTCCGTGCCTCTGCCCGTGCCCCCCATCCTATTACCCATAAGCCTTTAGATTGGGCGCACATCTATTTTTCAGTTATGCTAAGTATAAAAAAACTATACTGCTAAGCATAAGCACGGAAACGCAAAGACGCAAAGACCCAAAGGCGCAAAGCCTTCGGCTCCCTCAGAACAAAGGAGCATTATTTCAGGTTAAACCTTTTAAGTTCCTCGCAAGCTCGGATCTTAAAAAGAAATCATTCTAAATGGGGCTCCAGTGGCCTCATTTAGAAGGTAAATTGATCGCTGAGCTTCTGAAGCAATCACTTAACAACTCCATTTACTCTTCTCCTTTGTTCTGAGGGAGCCGAAGGCTTTGCGCCTTTGGGTCTTTGCGTCTTTGCGTCTTTGCGTTTCCGTGCTTATGCTTAGCAGTATAGTTTTTTTATACTTAGCATAGCTGAAAAATAGATGTACGCCCAATCTAAAGACTTATGGGTAATAAGACAAGGGCACGGGCAGAAGCACGGGATTACAGTAGCACTGTGGAAAAAATGTCGATAAGCAAACCAATAATGTTTCATTGAAATTCATAAATTTCATTTATACAGAGGAAAAACTGAAAATTTAGATTGTGGAAAAAAATATATGTAATTGAATGTTAAAGCGTTATATGTTTTTTCCAAAGAAAGTCTGTTTTTTCGATCTCGAGGAAATGGATCGGAAGTCTTTCATTTACATATTGTTTATAACTAACGACAGAGATGGGAAATTCGATAGTCCTTTTATTTAATATTTTTTTCTGCCATACTTGCCTTTTTGGTAAAAAAATGGTGAGGCGCGCCGAGATGGCCACAGTCAAAATACCACGAAGTTTTGGAACTCATGACGGGACTTTTCATGCCGACGAAGTGACCGCTTGTGCATTTCTTCTTCTTTTTAATTTAATTGATTTGGATAAAATCGTTCGTACGCGCGATTTGGAAACACTTAGTCGCTGTGAATACGTGTGCGATGTTGGGGGCATTTATGACCCTAGCCGCAAACTTTTTGATCATCATCAAGCGGGGTATCAGGGACCGCTAAGCAGTGCGGGAATGATTTTGCTTTATCTAGAGGAAGTAGGAATTTTAACCGCAAAGGAACGCCGTTTTTTTGATCTTTCTTTAGTGATTGGTGTAGATGCTCATGATAACGGTAAGGAGCTTCATTCTACGGGAGTTGCCACTTATTCCCATGTGATTTCGAATTTTACTCCCATTCATTATGATGTTGATCCAGCTGTTCAGGACGCAGCTTTTTTTGAAGCACTGGCATTTGCAAAACAATATTTGGAGCGTTTGTGGAACCGTTATCAGTACATTCAGTCTTGTCGTGAGATCATGGAAAATGCGATGGCTAGTCACAATGAATTTCTTATTTTAAATACTAACATCCCATGGCTCGAGATCTTTTTTGAGTTAAACGGAGCTAACCATCCAGCTCAATTTTTGATTATGCCTTCGGGATCTCATTGGAAGCTGCGTGGAATCCCTCCTACTTTTGAAGAAAAAATGAAGGTTCGCTTTCCATTGCCTCAAGAGTGGGCCGGTTTATTGGCTGAGGATTTATCAAAAGCATCCGGCATTAAGGGAGCTGTCTTTTGTCATAAAGGACGATTTATATCTGTTTGGGAGACGCTTGAAGATGCAATTAAAGCATTGGAATATACGTTGGGGGCGCGATCTAAGCAATGAAAACGGTATTTGGTCAAATTATTGATGGGGAGCTCCCAGCGGATAAGGTTTATGAAAATGAACACATCCTCGTTATTAAAGATTTGCACCCCATTGCTCCCATTCATTTTTTGATCATTCCGAAGAAGAAGATCAAAGATCTTCAATCTTTGGAAAAAGAAGACCTTCACATCGTGGCAGAAATCGTTTCTGTCGCGCAACAGCTGGCAAAGCAATTTGGAATTTCTGATGGGTATCGCCTTTTAACAAATAACGGCACCCCAGCGGGACAAACGATCTTTCATTTGCATTTTCATTTAATCGGTGGACGACCGCTCGGTCGAATGGCTTAGGCAATGAAGGATAGATTAGACAGAAATCATGCCGCCTTATTATTGATTGACACTCAAGAGAAATTATTCCCCTACGTAGAAAATTCGTGTCACGTGATGCAGGGAATACAAAAAATTGTCCGTGGTTTTCAGACATTGAAGATGCCAATTTTTGTCAGTGAGCAATACCCTCAAGGATTAGGGGAAACCGTCGCCTCCTTAAAGGGAATATTGGGCGAAGATCAACGCTATATGGTCAAAACAGCTTTTTCTTGCCTTGATGATCAGGCTATGAAAAAAGAAATTCTCGATTTACCCGTCACTCAGTGGGTCGTCATTGGTATTGAAGCTCACGTCTGTGTATTACAAACAGTTAGGGACCTTTTGCAAGTAGGAAAGCAGGTCGTTGTTTTAAATGACGCCATCGGATCCCGTTCAGTCTATGATTTCTCCACAGCGATTGCGGAATTGCGAGACTTCGGTGCTCGCATTAGCAGTACGGAAACCATTCTCTTTGAGCTGCTGCGCGACTCCAAAGCCGCAGAATTCAAGGAGATCAGCCAACTCATCAAATAATGAATGACGCTAGGCATGAGCACGGAAATGCAAAGACGCATAGTGACGCTAGGCATGAGCACGGAAACGCAAAGACGCATAGTGACGCTAGGCATGAGCACGGAAACGCAAAGACGCATAGTGACGCTAGGCATGAGCACGGAAACGCAAAGACGCCAAGGCGCAAAGGCGCAAAGGGGGGGGTAAGGGTGGAGAATGATATTTCGAATAAAATTATTGGAGCAGCCATAGAGGTTCATCGGATATTGGGTGGACCAGGCTTATTGGAAAGTGTTTACGAAGCAGCTTTGTGTCATGAATTAACATTAAGAGGATTGAAGTTCAAGCGACAACTCATTGTTCCTGTAATATATAAAGGCGCTGCAATTAAGGATCCGTTATGTCTTGATATTTTGGTTGAAGATAAAGTTGTTATAGAGGTTAAGGCCACGGAAAAAGAGAATCCAATTCATCAAAAACAATTATTAACATATTTACGTTTAACCGGTATGAAATTGGGTCTTATCATTAACTTTGGTCAGGGAATCATAAAAGATGGTGTCTGCCGAGTTGTCAATGGATTATAAAAAAAAATCCCCCCTTTGCGCCTTTGCGTCTTTGCGTCTTTGCGTTTCCGTGCTCATGCCTAGCGTCACTTTGCGTCTTTGCGTTTCCGTGCTCATGCCTAGCGTCATTATGCGTCTTTGTGTTGCTGTGCTCATGCCTAGCGTCACTTTGCGTCTTTGTCTTTCCGTGCTCATACTTAGCGTTGGCCAGGTGGCGGCCGCTACTGAAGAGCAAATAGACAAACGCGTTCATGCTCACATGGTCATTGGCGACTATCCTTCGGCGTCCAGCGAGGCACAAAAAGGACTCGAGCTATTTCCTTCATCGAAAATCCTTCGAGAGTCTTATATTAGGGCTTTGGCTAAAGCCGGCGATGAAAAAGAGATGATGGTTCAATGGCATTTATATATTAAAGACTTTCCCGATGAGTGTGGTAATCGAGAAATTTTAGAGCGTCTTGCCTGGGCCGTTATTGATAAAGGCGCCACATCGCCCTCTCCATTAATCCGCGTCATCGCGATGTTAGGAGCTTTTTTTAGTCAGGATGCTAAAGGAGTCGTCATTTTACAATCGGGACTCCGCGATGAAAATTCTTTTCTTCGCAGCGCCGCTATTAAACTATCATCGAATCTTCACGACATCTCTCTTCAAGAGGAACTGCTTCGTTTAATGAAATCAGATCCCGTATGGGATGTGCGTCTTCAGGCCATTAAGGCCGTTGGGCATTTGCAGCTTGTCGATGCTAAAAACGCTTTAGAGGCATTGATTGGGCAAGATAATTCACATATAGAGGAAAAAACTGCAGCGATTCAAGCATTGGTTCTTATGGCAGATGGAATTAGTCGCGAGCGGATCAACGAGTTAGTTCAAAGTAATCGGGTGGGACTGCGTTTATTGGCATGTGAATTTGTCATTCATTTTGATCAGACTCAAGATATTGATCTTCTTTTTCCTTTGGTTCAAGATTATCATGCCGCTGTCCGTGCGAAAGTATTTCAAACTCTTGGTTGCCTTGGTGTCAAGACAATCGCAGGGCATAGCGTTGTCGACGTGGCAGGCAAAGGCGTTACAGATCCCGATCCCTTGGTTCAGGTCTCTGCCGCTTGGGTCCTTACCCTCGCAGATCCGGAACGGGGATGTTCAGTTTTTAGATCTCTTTTAGAAAATAAGACAGTTGAGAATCGTTACCTTGCAGCCGCAGCTCTAGCGGGAACAGGGAAGTATGGGCTGCCTCTTTCTAAGGAGATTTTTGCAGCTACAACAGATTCTTATATTAAAATGAATCTTGCAATGGGATTAATCGGACAGCGCGTCTCCGTCGCTGCTGCTTGTGACTGTCTGTTTACTGGACTGTCCCAAGAGAAAAAAAAGTGGGCATGGAGAAATGAGGGGCAGTTTCGCATTTTAGCTCCGAGTAAAGTGAAGCACGATGACGCCATTCCAAATTATCCGGAAGCCGTTAATCAATTGACTCGATTAGAGATTTTAGAGATACTCTCTATCCTACACTATTCTCATGCGCAGGAAGCTATTAGGAGATTTTTAAAGGAGAGCAACTGGGGAATCAGTGGACTAGCATCGGCCCTGCTATTGACAGAGGGAGATGAAAGTGCCATCGATTTAGTTAAAGCGCTATTGAAAGAAAATGATCAAAAGGTGAAAATCCAAGCAGCGCTGATTCTTGCTTTATGGGGTAAAGGGGAAGATGTGATTTGTGTATTGCAAGAGGCTTACCCCACTGCCGATAGGGATCTTAAAGGACAGATTCTTGAAGGGATTGGTAGGGTGGGATCTCAGGTCTCCCTTTCATTTTTAACCGAAAGGCTTCAAGAACCGCACCAGACATTGCGGATCATCGCAGCAGCAGCTTTGTTGGAATGTCTCTATCACTAATGGACATAATAATGAATGATAAAGAAAAAGGGAAAAGAGCCGCGGGAAGGGCAGCGGCAGCTTTCATTGAAGACGGGATGACCGTTGGTTTAGGGACCGGTTCTACAGCTGCGTATTTTATTGAACGGCTCATTGAAAGATGCCGGGAGGAAAAATTAAAGGTCGTTGCTCTGGCAACTTCAGAACGTTCCTACGCTCAGGCAAAGGCGGGTGGTATTTGTCTTTATGATGTGAACCAAATGAACACTTTAGACATCACCGTTGATGGAGCCGATGAAATTGACCATCGCAAAAGAATGATCAAGGGAGGAGGAGGAGCTCTCTTAAGAGAAAAAATTGTCGCCAATATGAGTCATGAAATGGTCGTTATCGTCGACTCTAGTAAATATGTTGAACAACTGGGAGCCTTTCCCCTTTCCATCGAAATCCTCCCCTTTGCTTATAAAGCAACCCTTCATCAATTGCAATCGCTCGGATTTAATGGAACATTAAGGAAAAATTCCAGTGGGATCCCCTATGTCACCGATAATGGCAACTATATCGTTGATATTTCTTTAAATTACCCTTGCGTGAATCCTGAACAGGAAAATCTTAAACTTCAATCTATTCCTGGTGTTTTGGAAACAGGATTTTTCTTTGAAATGGCAGGAAGAGTTGTCATTGGACATTCAGATGGGCATGTGGAGATTAAATGAATATGAAGACTGTCGTTGTGGGCATGTCTGGAGGCGTTGATTCCTCCGTGACTGCGCTATTACTAAAGCAACAAGGGTATCGCGTTATTGGCATGTTTATGAAAAATTGGGAAGAGAAAGATGAAAGTGGCGTCTGCCAATCTTCGTTAGAATTTGCCGATGTCGTCCGTGTGTGCGATCAATTGGAAATTCCTTATTATTCGGTTAATTTTGTCAATGAATACAGAGAAAATGTGTTTTCTCATTTTCTTAGGGAATTTGAGCAGGGCTACACCCCTAATCCCGATATCTTGTGTAATCGTGAAATTAAATTTAAAGTTCTCTTAGAAAAAGCTCTAGAGATCGGCGGGGATTTCTTGGCCACGGGACATTACTGTCGCAATCGACTCGTCGATAATCATTGGCAGCTATTGAAAGGTGTTGATCCCGGTAAGGATCAAAGCTACTTTCTATACACCATCGGTCAATGGGCATTAAGCAAGGTTCTTTTTCCCATTGGAGGCATGCTTAAATCGGATTTAAGGGCTATTGCCCATGCTCACGGTCTAGCGACATCGGCCAAGAAGGATAGTACGGGAATCTGCTTCATTGGAGAAAGGGATTTTAAAGGGTTCTTAAGCGGTTATATTAGTGGACAGCAGGGAAATTTTGAAACCCTTGAAGGAAAAGTTGTTGGACGTCATGACGGAATTTCTTATTATACCATTGGACAGCGCAAGGGGATGGGGATCGGAGGAGCTGGGGATGCTTGGTTCGTGCTTGGCAAAGACATCGGTAGGAATGTTGTCTACGTAGGTCAAGGGACCCGTCATCCTGCCCTCTATTGTGACGAGCTCACCGCTACTGAAATTAGTTGGGTCGATGGGCAGTTTAATGAAACATTGCCTTTTTCATGCACATCTAAAGTGCGTTATCGACAACCCGATCAGGAATGTGTCATCACTCGGATTGAGGGGGATCGGCCACATGTCCGCTTTGCTATTCCGCAGCGCGCAGTGACTCCGAGACAGTCGATTGTTTTTTATAAAGGAGATGTCTGTTTAGGAGGGGCAGTCATCGAACAGCCAGGGCCTTCTTACTATGAACAACAACGTCCTTTGCCGGATAGCGTTGCTCCTTAGTTTCTACTTGCAGCAGGCCCACATGCATATTGTGGGCATCCAACGTACAATCTTAGCGACTAGTCCTCCAACAGCACCGGTAATCAATACACCCGTGACATAACGAATGTGGGGATCGCTAGGTAGTGGTAATCTTAATTCCTTCATTCCATTATTGAGGGTATAAACAAGACCGTTAGTTCCATTTGTATAGTAATCGAAATTGGATGGATGTTGGTAATATGCATATAATGAATAAGCGAAGGCTCCAACGAGCATTGCAACACAGCATTGTGTGAGTACTTTTACCACCCTTCCATTCCAACACTTTTTGCAACAGGATTCAGGAGGAAGTGGTGCTGGAGCTTCCTCAAATAATGTTCTTTGTGCTTTTAATGATCGATTTCTAGTCAGAATTTGTTGTGGGTGTGGGCGTTCATTTGACGGCGTAAGGTGGGACTCTCTTCCCGGAGTGCTAGTTTTTGGGTTCGGTGTCGAATTTAATCTTGAATTTGTATACATAAAAAAAATCGTTTCAGTCTTTAGGCCATTGTTTTCGATGAGTAATTTTAGCTAGTGCGTAATATTTTACGCAATATTAATTATACCGTTTCTGGTTGAAAGTGTTGTTCCAAAAAATCTTTAAATTGTTTGGGAATGGGGATTTTTGTGCGCGTCGCCGAATCTAACGTCACATGAACCGTTTTGACGATTCCTACGAGTTTTTTTTCTTTGTTGTAAATTTGATAAAAGACAGTGAAAGAGCTATTGCCAATCGTACTAATGGTAAGGTGGACTTCTAACTTATCTCCCACACGCAATGTAGAAAGATAATCTGCTTCGGCATGAACGATAACGAAAACAAAATTTTCTTCTCGAAAAATCTGGTCGAAAGTATATCCGAAGCTTTCAACAAAATCCTCCAAAGCATCATGGGCAAAACGAAATTGCCTTGGGAAATAAAGAATACCCGCCATGTCACTATCATGCATGCGGACTTGATTGCGTGAGATAAACATAACAAACCTCTAAGAGCTGATGTGTTGAAGGGCTCGTGCGATGCTTAAAAAGCCGTTTTCTATTCGGTTGAGACCAAAATGTTCGTTGGGGGCATGGATGCAGTCATCGGGGAGTCCTAGCCCGACTAAAACAACTTCGGCGCCACACACGGCAGCTAAAGCGCTGATAACGGGAATGGAGCCGCCGCTGTAATCTCTGTCGCATTTTTTATTGAATATCTCCTCGTAAGCCATAACAAAAGCAGTGGCAACAGGGGAGTCCGCCCTTGCTCTCAGAGCTTTTCCATCTCCACTGCGTACTTTGACTGTCACATGCGTCCCTTCAGGGGCATTTTTCTTTAGAAAATTGGAGACGAGAAGTGCGATTTTATCAGGGTCTTGATTTGGGACGAGACGGCAGGAGACTTTAGCAGAGGCTTTTGCTGGAATAACGGTTTTAAAGCCATCTCCTGAGTAGCCTCCAGTGATTCCGTTGACTTCGAAAGTAGGACGTAACCAACCCCGTTCTTGTGGTGGAAAGGAAGTTTCTCCTCCTGTTGGCTTTATTCCGAATGTTTTTTCATATTCCTTGACGTCGAAGTCTAAGGAGAGAAGCTTTTTTTCTTCTGCTGAAATAGCCTTAACATCGTCATAGAAACCTGGTATTGTGATTTTACCCGACGCATCTCGTACGTTAGCTAGCAGGCCGACGAGGGCGTGGATGGGGTTGTAAGCCATTCCTCCATGGGAACCAGAATGCAAGTCGGTGTGACTGCCACTCACCGTCACATCCATCGTCACCATGCCGCGCACCCCCAGTGTCACTGCTGGTGTCGTCGCATTTTTCATTCCCATATCGACAACAGCAAGGTAGTCAGCTTGGAGCTTTCCTCTTTTATCTTCGAGGATGCCAGCGAGTCCAGTACTTCCACATTCCTCTTCCCCCTCGATGCATAGTTTTATATTGATTGGAAGGCGTCCCGTCTGCTCCATTAGGGCTTTAAGAGCCAGTAGGACATAGAAACACTGCCCTTTGTTATCTTGCGCTCCACGAGCATAAACTTCCCCATTGCGGACCGTCGGTTCAAAAGGGGGAGATTCCCACAGGTCGAGTGGATCGATAGGCTGCACGTCGTAATGATTATAAATTAAGAGTGTCGGCTGGTCAGGTCCTGCTTTATCGTAATGGGCAAAGAGGGTCGGATGTCCCGATGTGGGCCATCTCTCAACTGTGAATCCAGCTTTCTCAAGATAGGCCGATACCCAATCGGCGCATGCGATGACTTGATCGGTATAGGCCGGTTCGGAACTGATGCTTTGGAACTTTAGAAATGTGTAATAATCTTTGAGAGCCTCTTCTTTATATTGGTTGAAGAGCAATTTAAGCTGATCGATTTCAGGTGATGTTTTCATATGAATCCTTTGATGACAAAAAGAGCTACCATTGATATGACGAAATAAAAAATAAGACTGTAGCACACTTTACGTTGATGGAGTAGGATTTTCTTCGGATCGTTTTGTGCACTTTGAAGAAAGTCTATCCTCTCTTGGATGCTGAAATGGTGCCAGTTGGGAGCTCTGCGGGAACTTTCAGAGGAACCACCCAATGAGCTGAAAGCTTCTATGAGATTTTCTGACGGGAGACCTAATTCAAAAACCATTAGGTCTGCTTGCCGTTCAAACAACCGAGAAAAATACCCAAAAACAAAACGGAAATAGAGCCACGCATTGATGGCAAAAAGAATGAGAATGGCAAATTCGGGCAGCTTTATCAAGACCTCTCCAGATAAAAGGAGGAATAGTGTCCATGTGATCCCCACTCCGGCAAGAATAAACGGATAAATGAGCAAATGCTTATGGCGGCTGTGCCCGATCTCGTGCGCGAGGATCGCTTCGATAGCTTCAGGAGAGAGTCTTTGTAACAGGTCAGAGGTGAATATGACGTAACGCAACGGCCCCAAAACACCGAGAATAGCAGCCGTGAGTACTCCATCCATGATTGACCATACCTTAAAGCCCGCATGGGTAAAATGAGCTCGCTGACAAAGGGATTCTAGCCTAGCCACTAAAGCAGGATCTTTTAATGGTTGGCAACTCCATAGCTTGATGATTAGAGGAGGAAGGAGGATAATGATGAGGCAGATGCAGGCTAGGCCGCCTAAAGCAGCCAGTGCTATTTGTGCCGTTTCATTTTCGCTAACACCCAAAAAGTTTAGAAGAGGAGCAAATGAAACCGCCTCGCTAGCATCATTGATGAAGACAAAAATGAGAAAAGGAATAGTAAATGGAATTAAAAAAATAACGGAGGGACGGACGGGATGAAAGGGGTTCCAATGGCGTTGGTAGGAATAGTGCCCTACAGCTATTCCTAGAGAGTAAAGGCTTAAGGAGGTTATCGTTAAAGCTGTCAATGAAAATGGGAAAAATAGGGGAATGAAGAATAGGCGTTGCATCCCCACACCGAAGTAGAGAACGATGAGCATGATGATCAACTCGATATTGATCAGGGTCGTTAGTCGATCTTTTTGAAAGCCAAAAGGACGTCGCCAAAAACGGCTTTGTAAATAGATAAGTGTTATTGTTGTGGTGTAGATTACAGCTGAAGCGATCATCGTCATCTCAATGGAGAGAGGAAACAGCGACTGTTCATCGATGGTAGGTGCACTTCCAATCAGTAGCAGAATCAAAATCAGGAAAAAAAAATTAAGGAACATTAATGGAGTTGGGTGATGAGTTCAATTCCATCTGCGGCGAACTTGCGGATCCCTTCGGCTAGTTTTTCTGTTGCCATAGCATCCTCATTTAGCATGAAACGGAAGTCTTTTTCGGTGAGGATTTTTTTCTCTATAGGAAGGGATTTTGCTTCTGTTGGGTCTAACTTACGAATGATAGGTTCCTTCTTTTGATCAAGTTGTTCGAGAAGAGAAGGGGCAATCGTAAGGAGGTCGCAGCCAGCGAGTTCTACAATTTCCTCTGCATTGCGAAAGCTTGCACCCATGACTTGCGTTTTGTAGTCGAATTTTTTCAGGTAGTTGAAGATCGTCGTGACGGAGATAACACCTGGATCTTTATCAGGGGCATAAGCGCTCACTCCTTCATGCTTTTTGTACCAATCGAGAATTCGGCCGACAAAAGGGGAGATAAGTGTCGCTTTAGCTTCAGCGCAGGCAATTGCTTGCGCTAGGCTAAAGAGAAGTGTCATGTTGCAATGGATCCCCTCTTTTTCGAGTTGGACGGCCGCTTGAATCCCTTCCCATGTCGAAGCTAACTTGATCAAAATTCGCTCTCTCGGCACCCCTGCAGCCTTGTACAAGGCAACAAGAGCGTGCGCTTTTTTTATGCTTCCTTCGGTATCGAAAGAGAGACGTGCATCGACTTCTGTTGAGATTCTTCCGGGAATGAATTTTAAGATCTCAACGCCAAAGTTAACGAATAACTTATCCATAAGCAGAGCAGACCCTTCCTTTTTTGATTTAGCAAATTGTTTGCTATAGCTGATTGCCTCATCGATAAGATGTCGATACTGCGGCTTTTTTGCAGCTGCTAGGATGAGAGAGGGATTTGTTGTCGCATCCGTCGGGGAGTACGTCTTGATCGCATCGATATCTCCTGTGTCGATAACGATCGTCGTCATTGCACGGATCTGTTCTAACTGGGATTTGTGTTGGTTCATAAAATGTTGTCCGCCTATTTTTTTGCTGTTTTTGCGAGAACAGAGGAGTCCTTAATCGGTTCTATCCGAAAATTAATTGAAACTGGATGTCCATCCATATTTAACTGTAAACTTGAATTCAACCTCGTAAGCAGGAGTTTGTAAGGGACCTTGACATGGTGAGTACCCACATCGACTCCAACAGATGCATTTCCCAGGATCTCTTCTGAATCGTGGATTTGGCGGCATAGAGCTTCGAATTTTGTGAGCTGTCGCACTAAAGTTGGATCGGTTAAGAGGTATTGTTTCTGGCAGTTCTCGCAGCAGATCGGAGCCTGGTGGTTGAGATCAAAAATAGAAAAATAAACCGGAGTCTCACAGCAGATGCATTTAAAGTGTAAGGTGTTAATTTTTTGCATGATACTCCTCCGTTTTGTAACGGTTTAGTTGTTTCCAGATTGTATCATGACAGTTTCGAAATTGCAAGCGAAAGAAGAATTTAGATTGCGGGAAAAATCCAGATGTGCGATACAAGGGGCAGTGGATCTAATTTTTCGAGAGGTATATCAAATGGGATTGAGAAAAAAAATCATCGGCTTTTTAGCCATTTTAGCTGTTGTTGGCGGCTCTGTTAATCAGTTGGCTGCTGAAGAATGTTACACCGACACAGGCGGTTGTGGCTATGAAGAATGCTGCAGAGCAAGCTCGCTAGCCCCAGCGATTGCGCTTGGTGCTATTGCGGTTGTAGCTATCGTTGCAGTTGCTGTCCAAAACACATCAGGGCATGGCCACTGTCATTAATTGTATTACTACGCGAAGCGTTTGGAGAATGCTCTGCGTAGTAAAGGATATATTGACCGTAAGTTCTCACCTATACCAAGAGCTTTTTTAGCACGCGAAGCGTTTGGAATGCGAAAGCCCTCTTTCGCTTTGTTGTTTAAGGCAAAGCGAAAGGGGGCTTTCGCACTCCAAACGCTTCGCGTAGCATCGAGACAAAAACTACCCAGATGGTGCCTTTAATCCCGTTCAACAATAAAGCGAAAGGGGGCTTTCGCACTCCAAACGCTTCGCGTAGCATCGAGGCAAAGACTACCCAGTGGTGCCTTTAATCCCGTTTTGTGTTACTTTCCGAAGTTGATTCTATAATGCGTTCCATCTTTCTCTAGAAGAATGGAACTCGTCGTTATTTCCTTAATCGTCATTCCATCTAGCTGATCTCCAGCCATTAGAATTCGACCATTAATGACGGCACTGAGATTCTTATTATGAGTTGATGTCCCAGAAACGCGGTATTTGCTGGAGACATCTACAAAGTTTTCTTTAGGAGCTTGTTCGACGGTCATGTTGTGGACGCTATGGACGCCTCTGATTTCCATGAGCGAAGGAATCAACGCGTCGATACGTTCAGTATCGCCAATGGGGACACTTCCAGAAATGATGACGTCTCCATTGGTGAGTATCACTGAGACGTTTTTAAATCCTTTGCTATAGATAAGGTTTTCTACGGAGTTGATCACATCATCTTCGACGATGACTTGATTTTCAAGTAAGTTTGGATAGGGGAAATTGGCTCCTAAATAGTCGTTGAGATCATAGGCTTGATCTCGTTTTCTTAAATAACCAGTCACGACAAAATGTCCGGCAGAGGGGGCCGTGATGGAAATCCCTTTCCATTGAGGATTTTGCTCGATGACTTGGTTAATTTCTTTCCAGACATATTCATCAATGACAATTCCTGTGTCGTCAATACTCTTGATGAAGTAGAGTCCTTGGAGTGCAGAGAGGAGTTGATTGCGTTCAAAAGCGGAGAGGACGTGTCCAACGAGCAATAGCTGCCCGTTGTTTTTATTGAAAGTATATTTAACGCCTTTAAATGGAGCTAAAGCAGCATCGAGTATTTTATCCGTATCTGCAACGACAGTGACAGGAACTGTTTCTGTTCTGAAAAGAGTCGAAGTGCTAATCCCTACGATGATAAAAATCCCTGTCAAGATAGCTATAAGGATAAAGGCCCCTAAGGTGTGGCTCTGATTCGCCGGTGGTTGTTCGGGAGGTGTTGACTCTGCTGTCTGGGCCTCTTCTTCTGGCTTTTTATCTTCGTCAACGAGAGATTTTACAATTTTTGGCATGAGGGGAGAGACAATTGTGTGCATGACCCCTTCGCGGTCAAAAACGGTGAATGAGGTATGACCAGTAACGACAAGGGCGTTGGGTGAGAGGGCTTGTTTGCCTTTAGTGATCACCCCATCAATCGTTGTTCCATTGCGGCTGTTGAGGTCCTCAAGAGTTAGGGTGTCGTCGGCTGTGACGGTGATTCGTGCATGTTGACGCGAAATGCTCGCATCTTGGAAGACGATGTCACACACATTTGGATCAGTGCCGATGAGGTAGCTAGAGCCCGGTTGCATAGGGAATTCAGCACCGTTATTTGGTCCGCCGACAACCTTTAAGAGCCAACGGCCGCTGTCGAGGAATCCAAAATTGATTTCAGCAAAGTCACGGCTATTTTCAGGTTCTTCTTCAAAAATTGTATCATCATTTTTTTCTGCCAAACTCTCGTTATCTGCGGAGGAGGGTGTCGTCTTTGATTCGAGGTTAAATAGTTCTTCTGGCAATTCCTCTTCTTGTTCAGGTTTTGGTTCAAAACGGGAGAAATCTTGCTCTTCTTTCTCTTCGTGGTTGATTGGTTCACTATTATCTGTTTCATCCAGTTTTTTATCCTCGGAGGAGGAGTTGTCTTGGGTGTAGAAATGGAAAAGGATGTCCCCAATTTGCACGGTGTCGTTGTTTTTAAGCAGACAGGGCTCTTTGAGCTCTTTATTGTTTACCTGTGTGGGGTTTGTGTGGCTGAGGTTTTCGGCGACGATTCCCTCAGGAGTAGCTCGGCAGAGAAGGTGTTTACGAGATGTCGAGATATCTTCTACTAGAAGTTGACAGGAATCAGGATCGCGTCCAATCACCCATTCATTTCCATCATCTAAAGGAAGAATAAGACCCTTCAGCGCCCCATCTTCTGCTACGAATCTACCCGCCATGTTTTCACCACCGTATTTGTTCTCTTCCGGATTATAGCCGATAATCACCTACTCTACAAATCTTTTTTCATTTTGTCCTTGGCTCGGGGAGATTGAAAAAATATATTAATAAAATATTGCATATTAATTTTATCAAGTTTACAATTATATATATGGGGGTCGGGGGAGTTCCGTCTGCATTATAAGTATTATAAGTATTTAGAATTTTAAGGGGGTTTTTATGGGATTACCAATTACAAGACCAGGAGTTTCTGGAGCAGGGGGGCCGCCACCGCCTCAAGGAATTACTCCTATTTCTGTTCAGCTTTGGATGCAGATGTTCGGCATCTACAATCGGAATATGGACAATCACAGTGAAGCTGTGGAGAAATATGAGGCGATTTCTTCTCGTTTATCAAAAATTACCTCCTTGCGTTCCATTCATGTAGAAGTGACACCAGGAAGTCCAGGAAGCGGTAATTCTCCAGCCACACCTCCGTCCTATGGATTAAGACCTGGAATTCCCGATGCGGACATTGTAAAAATAGTTAGAGAATTGAAAGAGGCATCTAGTGCTCTTAGGGCATTGGCTGCTGATTTGCCAGATGGTTCGACTTTAAAGAAAGGGATGGAAGGTCTCCTTGAAAAATTGAAGTCTGTTGATAACATAGATTTGTCAGATCTACCTTCTGGTATCAAGTCTCGCCTAGCGGAGTTTTTGGCGCCTCCTGAAATTCAGACATTGGTTGATGGTGCCGTCAGCCTGACATCCACGGTGAATGCTCAGGAAAATACTAAGATGCAGGCCACGGTAAGTAAGTGGACTCAGTTCAATGATATGTTAACGAAGATTTTGGATAATATGAGCAAACAAATAGTTAAAACAGTTAATAGATAGTAGTAAATTACAGAAAATGAGGTGTTTTATGGCAGACGTTGTAAGAGGAATAGATTTAACAAAGCCGCTCCAGCCCGTTGAAGCTCCAGTGAAGGTGAAGGATGAGATCGGCATACCAAGAAAAAAAACAGGGCTTGATCGTTTTATGGAAGCAGCGATGAAAATGTCGGAGTCTATGGGTGAGTTGTTCGAAGCTAATCAAGCTAAAAGTAAACTTGAAATCGGAATGGTGACAGCATTTAACGACATACAGAAAATGATCATGGGTCAGTTTCCACGTCCAACTGATACACGTCCGGAAGATAATGCCAGAAGAGTCATGCTCCAAAACAGAATTAGTGAGATGGAGGCATCTAAGCAGTTGGCAAACGACGTGGTGAGAGGGTCATCGACTTCAAATAACGCCCTACATAGCTCATTTCTTTCTTTGATTAAAGATTTGCAAGAAGCTATTAATACAGGTAGGGACGTTGCTAGAGGGATTTTTAGACAGTAAAGAAGATCGTTTACGAAAGCTTAACTATAGGTGTGTTATGACAAGCGCAAAAAAAGATAGACAAAATACCAGTGCAGCGGATTTGTTATCGAAACTCGACAAAGAATCCGCAGAGGAGCTTTATAGCCATGCCTATCATTTGTACAAATCGGGTAAGTTTCTCGAAGCGAGTTGTGTATTTCGCATATTGCTTGAATCTGATCCTATCAATCCAAAATATGGAATGGGAATAGCAGCCAGTTACCATCAGTTGAAAAGTTATCAAAACGCTGCTGATGTCTATCAGATGGTTGGCATTATCGATCATCATAATCCAATTCCTTTTTTTCATGCTGCTGATTGTTTAATCCAAGCCGAGGACCCTATGAGCGCATTAGCCTATCTTGAGATCGCTTTAGGTCGTTGTGGAGGTAAAAAGGAATATGAGGCGATGAAAGAGCAGGCATTGCTTGCGATTGAAAAAATAAAAGAAGAATTAGTGACCGAATAGTAGTTAAATAATGATTTTTTAATTCTTGTTGTAGGGAGATGTTTATATGACTAGCGAAATCAAAAATACACCGGGTAAAATTCCAGAAAGCGAACATGTATCTGGCGTTCATGCAGAAGAAATAGAAATGGTCGAGCTTGGCAGAGAGGGGCAAGCTCATGATGTGCTCGATGAAGCTGAAAAAGATGGGGGGCGTACCGGCGCTGCTGGATTCATGATGGGAGCTCCTGTCTTGGAAAGACCGAAAGTGGGAGCCTCTTCAGATAGAGAGATCGACGTGACCAAATTGGCAGCAAAAGAAAAAGTGGATCCCAAGCGTTTTGACGCTTTTATAAACGCACAGATATCAGAAATTGAAAAGACAGTGGCTCAGCAGGTCGATCCTAGCCGCGATCGCACCGATCCAACTTCAGGATTATCTGATGGATTGAAAAAAGTCCTCGCAAATTATAAGGACACTGGAGTGTGGGATCGGACATTAGACCCTGAATTCCATAAACTTGTCATCAATGGGAACTTTTTAGATAAATTTAGAGCCGAGGTAGCGGATAAGTTTTCTTTTGATGCAGTCGACCTAGTTGAAAAAAATAGGATTTTTGCAGAGGCGGCAAAGTTTTTAATCAATCCCAATGATACTTCTATTCATCCACAAGCGAAAGAAAAATTGCAAAAATGTCATGAGATCGCTAAGGCAGCTACTGTTGAGCTTCACGGTCTTGACGGAAGCTGGAAGCCTGAACTGAATCCGGTGGCCCCTTTAGGTACCGATCCAGTAGGAGCGCTCATGGCCCGACAAGCCTTGGAAGTTGCTAACGAGATGATTCAATCGGCAATTAGAAATACCCCCCCCACTCCAGAAGGAAGACGAGCGCTCTCTATGTTCGACTTACTTGCTGAGATGACCATTGCGACTTTAGATTGCTTTGCTGCTAACCAAGTTATGCAGACAAAAATGTCTAAGAAATTTACGGAAGTAGCAATGGCTACCATTGCTTCTAATGTTGCAGAGCAAAAACGTGCTGCTGATGAAGTTCGATCAAGAGAATCATCAAAAAGTGCGTCGAGTTTGTTTAGTAAAATTATGGGGACTATCCTTAAAGTCGTCGCTGTCGTCGTTGCATTTGCTGTGTTGGGGCCTGGGGCAGGAATTTTTGCGTTGGCAATGGCGGTGGTCTCTACTGTGGGTGAATATATGGACCCACCAAGAAACTTTATCTCTGAGGGGGTAACGAAATTTACCGAAGTGCTCAAATCAGCGATCCCTTCCCCCTATGCGGAAACGTTCGCTCTGGTGATTGTGTGGGTTGTCTGTGGTATGATCGCTTCCGCCAGTCCTTCAGGCGCACTTAGTCTTTTCTTTGAGTCAGGTGCATTTACCAACTTTTTGGAAGCCTCTATGGTTGCAGACGGCATGGATCCCGACAAAGCAAAATTTATTGCGCAGACGACAAACATGGCGGTGGGGACGGCTGCACAACTCGCTCATGGAATAAAAGAAGGGATAGCCGCTGCTAAGGAGAACATCGCAAAATTAACGGCACTCCAGAATAAATTAAAATTGGCTGGATCGGTCATTCAATCGCTTGGGTCTATCGGTAAATCTGGAGCTGACATTAATACGACAGTGATTGAAATGTTGAACTTAAAGGTTACTGTAGCTGTCGAGAATTTTGTGCTCCTTAATACGGTGTACTTGGATCTTCTTTCTAACGTTAAATCGAGCTTAATACAAACGATGAAAGTTAATGACGAGATGATGGCAGATGTGGCGAAAGATTTTTCAAATACAGCAATGAAGAATAGCAGACTGTTATCTGAACGAGGATAAAAATTTAAGGGGCTGCTGTGGTGGCTTCTTAAAATTATAAAAAGGAGAATGGCAATGAGTGAAAATGTATTAAAAGGTTTTATCATCGGCAAAGACGCTGTCCGACAAATTATTGAAAAAACAGTGCAAGACCAGGGGGCTTCCTTTTCTAAAAAGAATAAAGAACGTTTAAAAGGCGCTCTTGAGGCAGTTTTTGAAGAGGGGAAATCCCCGAAAGAGGCATTAAAAGTCTCAGACGAAGATTCTAATCGCTTGTATATGTATGGTCGAACATTGTTTGGAGCTGGGAAATATCTAGATGCATGCAAGGTCTTCAATTTATTAGTCAACCTAGAGCCTGCAAATATCCTCTTTTTAAAATCGTTTGCAGTTTGCCAACACCGCCTAGAATATTACCAAGAGGCGTTCGCTAACTATATCATAGCCTTTTGTCTCGATGAAAGCGATTTAATGCCATTATTTTATGGATATGATTGCCTCTTTAAGTTAGGCGACCTGCCCTTTGCAGCACATATCCTCAGGGATCTGATCTCTCGCGCTGCCAATCGACCTGAATATGAAAAACTTAAGAAACAAGCTGTTTTGTTATTAGAATGTATATATAATAAGTAAAAATAAATTTAATTGTTTATGTGCTATAACCCAAACTAAAAGCGTAAGCTATAGCACCGAATGGTTACGATAATCGGAGGTCTTTATGAACGAAGTAAAAAATAACCCAAGTGTTGGTCCGGAGAGTTCTTATCCTGGAAAAGATATTAATTTAGATGATGATAATAACGAGGTAGGGATTCCTGTAGAGCCTGGTACCGGAGGACGCATTCTTATTGAAGGATCGTTGGATGAGATACTTCCTCCTGATTTTGCCAATATGACCGCTCAAGAGATTCTTAAGATTCGCGAACGTACTGCGATGGTTGCTGCTACTTATGGTGACCCATCGAGACCGGAGCTTCCAGATCCTAACGTCGTTAATCCCCCTCAGTCAAATGGTTGGTTTCGCAATGAAGCCGCACTGGCAATAAACATGATCACGGCTGATATAAGGAAACTCATCGCAGAAATTATAATGTATACCAAAGAGGCATCCATAAAAGGGACGGAGAGGGCTTTTGAAACAGCCAAAGCAACAGCCAAAGAAAAAGAAAAGAAGGCCGAGTTCCAAGCTAATACGCAATGGGCAGGGGTAGTCTCTTCTGGTTTCAGTATAGGTGCATCTACTGTACAGCTTGTAGGTTCTGGGGTAGGTGCACGTCGGGCAGATAACATTAGAAAGAACATAGAGAGACCGGATGGTCCTGCAACTCACACGCCAACTTTAGAGTATGTCAGAGAAGCAGATCCAAATGGTAAGCCTCTCACTCCGTCTTTTATGAAAGAGGCAGATGGGATAACAAATCAAAAAGATGCAGCAGGTAACCCTATCCCTCGGTATTTTGCGCAGACAGAGCAAGAATTTAATAACGCGCCTGCTATCAATAAAGATTACAACGGACCTCATCCAAGTGCTAAGATGGTAGATGAATCAGTACTAGTAAACGGTCGTCCGACGATTCTGACGGATCAACAAGTAGAAGACATAAAGAATAGGGTAGTAGTTAATCCCCATGCTCGCCTAGAAACTAATGCTGAATATGCAGTAAGATATGCTGGTCTTTCACCAGCTGAACGAGCTGGTATGGAAGTCCCTACTCCATACAATGCATCTAAGACGCAAGGCGCACCTATTATGGAAGGTGGAAGGATTGCTCAAGATGCGGGCGTTCCTAGAGTCAAAGAAATAGCGA
Source organism: Chlamydiota bacterium (assembly GCA_013287465.1). Classification (GTDB taxonomy): domain Bacteria; phylum Chlamydiota; class Chlamydiia; order Chlamydiales; family Parachlamydiaceae; genus JABDDS01. The sequence goes on from JABDDS010000007.1 coordinate 39,022, forward strand.
AAGCGTCTCAGATGCCACCAGAGCACCTCACAAAGGACACTCCTCATAAACTACCGGATTCAGAAAATCCAAGAATGAGAGCAGAGCAAGAGATGCGTAATAAGAAAATCGATCAGCTTATCGCCAATGAGCAGTCAGCTCAGAGTGTTCAAAGCAATACCACAAGTGTGACTCAGGCTATTGGAGGCATAATCAATACTGCTGGTGAGATACACAAGGGAAAAATTGGTGCTGAAGAAGGACAGAAAATTGGTAAGTCAGAGGGGGAACTTGCGGGTTTGGAGGCTGAAGCTCAGATCGTTAACGCATGGACAGGCCAAGTGGCGCGTCAGCTTAGTGACGCCATCTCTGAATTGACAGAGCTTCAAAGAAAACTGCAAGAATTCCATAGTGGACAAAGTCAGGCTCACCAGGCAGCTTCAAGGGGTTAAACAAAAATGAATAAGAGCTCTCTTGAAACATTGCTTTCGGCTTTAGCCAAAGAATTGGGATTGAGTGAAGGGGTATTAGCGACGGAGAAACCGGGCTTCTATACCCTTCCTTTAGAAGAGGAGGTGACGATCACCTTCTCTACTATCTCTAATGGATGTCTTTTGAAATGTGTGGTAGCTCCATATCCAGTAGGGGCAAAGCAAGAGGCCTTTACCATTCAGGTCATGATGGGCAATCTCTTTGGTCAGGCTACATTGGGGGGCGTATTGGGTTTGACCCCTGATGAGAAATCCGTGACCTTAAGTAGGGTCATCCAAGCTCCTTTCGACTATAAGGAGTTTAGAATCATCATCGAAGATTTTCTCAATGTCGTCGATTTCTGGCGCACCAATGCAATTTCGTAGGGACCGGCGTTGGGGGTTAGGCTTGATATTCTGATTAAAGGCTGTCGCTGATGATTTTTCCTGCGCCCGCTACCGGGGCGCGCATTTATCACGTTGTCATTTCCCCGCTTTCCGCTCGCTGCGCTCGCTTCAAACGGGGCTAATCACATTCCTCCCTACCGGGAGGGGGGTAAAGATCCGTGTTTTTATCCCCCTCCCGGTAGGGAGGAATGTGATTAGCCCCGTTTGAAGCGAGCGCAGCGAGCGGAAAGCGGGGAAAATATGATAAATAAAAGCGCCCTGGTAGCGGGCGCAGGAAAAATCGTCAGTGTACAACTTTTATACAGCTTTTAATTCCGGCCCAATCTAAAGTATTATCTAAAGTATTATCTTGCTTTTTAATTCTGGTTATTATATAACAGGATATAGCGTTTTCATTATTAATGAATTATGTGTTTTAAATTATTTAAATTAAAAGGAGTTTTATTATGTCAGGACCAGTAAGCAATAGTACATCGTTAGGAAATGCTATGTTTCATTATGTCGCGGAAAAAAGTGTGGCGGCAACTATTTATGGCCTTCAGGGAATGGTCAGTTCTTTAGAATCTGTTACAAATTTATTGGCTGGGTGTCAGGCGAAACCAGGATGTCCTGAAATGCTGATCAAGGACTGCGCTGGGCTTGCGATTGGATTAGCTCTATGCGGTGTATCGGTTGTGTTGCTTGCATCAGCTGCATCTCGTTTTGTTCGAGATCCTGGGCTCTACCCGTTTTTTGGTTTTATCACTGGTACTGTTGGTCTGGGAATTGTTATTGGCGGCATTCAAAGCTTAGCTGGTCGGTCAGTCACGCAATTTACCTAAGCGATTAACCCCTCTCCAAAGAGGGGAGTCTATGGCACTGAGATCACTGAGAGGGTATGAGAGTTTGAGAAAAATTTGCAAATTGTATAATGCTATTCACGTTTAAGTTTGGCTCTTTACCACGAAGTGGTTAAATAAAGTTAGCCAGGGGTCGCTACCACGAAGTGGTCGCTACCCCTGGACATATAGAATAAAAAATGTACCCCGAAGGGGTACTACAAACACATTATTGTAGTACCCCCTTCGGGGTACATCTATATTTTGTGTTTTCCTGGGGTAGCGACCACTTCGTGGTAGCGACCCCAGGCTATCTATATTTAACCACTTCGTGGTAAAGAGCCAAGTTTGAAATGTCTAACTTCTAATTCCGGCTCAATCTAAAGTATTATCTAAAGTGTTATCTTGATTTTTAATTCTGGTTGTTATACACTGGGGCATAGCGTTTTCATTATTATGGTTCAAAAACAATCCAAAACAGGTAACAGTTTCCTTCGTCCCTCCTCTATGTTCCTCTGTGCCTGTGTTTCAAAAAAAGGTGAAACACAGAGGAACAGAGGAACACAGAGGAGGGACGGAGGAAAAGTGTAACCCTCATTTGAACCAGGCCGATTTTTGGGATTATTTCTTTTCTTTTTTTCCGTTGATAGCGTTCCAATAGCTCGTAAATGTAGAGCCATCGGGTGTGTTGACATGAATGCTATAGACCGGCACAAAAACTTCTGACGTGCTGCGGATGCTGAAGTCTTCACCGAAGGCAGCTTTAGCGGCTTTGGTGATCTGGCCTGAGGAGTATTTTCCCGAGATAAGTTGTGAATAGTTATATGGCTTTTTGACGAGCCAATCGGTCATTTTGGTTTCTGGAACGACCAGGATTTTAGGGTCTTGGAAGTGCAGTTGAATAGAGTTGCCTTTTTGTACGATCAGCTGTTTTGAAAGGGCGCTATCAATCGACTGAGCGAGGATCTCTTTTTCAACATGCAGTTCTTTTTGCAGTTGGTCTAGTGTTGCAGCTGTCTTTTGTTTTGCAATGGCTTGCATTAGCTTAAAGTCGCCACGCGTGGCGCCGGCATTGATGGCATCTTCGAAACCATGGGTTTTCTCCCATGTCTCTGTATTGATGACCATCTCCCCATCGACGAGGCTCCATAAGATTATTCCTTCGTGCGATTTTTTATCTGGCGAGAAATATTTCACCTCTAGGAGCAGGTAGGGATGAAATTTTAACTCTGGCTCCTGAAACGAATGCTGACTGTCGATCAGCAGTTCTTTCCGATGAGTATCCATGATTTGTTCAGGGGTATAGCGCGCCTTAAGAGTCATGAACTCTTTGTTCTCTACATACTGTTGCAGCATGTTAGAAAATCCATGAGGACCGTTAAACCACCATGCTCCGGCGAGAATAACAGCTATTGAAGATAAAACGACAATTTTGCGCATAGGTCATTTCCCTTGGCTAATTATTCCTTCATGGAGAGTAAGAATTCAGCGTTGCTGCTGGTTTTTTTCAGTCGTCCTAATAGGAGATTCATCGCATCCACCGGTGCTAAATCGGCAACAGCTTGGCGGAGAATGTAAATTTTTTCAAGTTCGCTTGGATGATACAGGAGTTCTTCCTTACGTGTTCCACTCTTGATTAAATCGATTGCTGGGTAGACGCGTCTATCGGCCAAACGGCGATCGAGGACGAGTTCCATGTTACCAGTCCCTTTGAATTCTTCAAAGATCACTTCATCCATGCGGGAACCCGTATCGATCAACGCTGTCGCGATGATCGTTAACGAACCACCCTGCTCGATATTTCTAGCAGCTCCAAAGAAGCGTTTTGGTTTGTGGAGCGCGTTGGCGTCGATACCACCTGTAAGGATTTTTCCAGAATGAGGTTGGATGGTGTTATAGGCGCGTGCAAGGCGAGTGAGCGAGTCGAGAAGGATGACGACATCATGCCCATGTTCGACAAGTCTGCGGGCTTTCTCGATCGCCATCTCCGCGACCTGGACGTGTCTTTCTGGTGGTTCATCGAAAGTCGAAGCGACGACTTCTCCGATGACCACTCTTTGCATGTCGGTAACCTCTTCTGGGCGTTCGTCTATGAGTAGGACGATGAGAACGACTTCCGGGTTGTTAGTTGCGATTGAATTCGCAATATTTTGTAGAATAATCGTTTTACCAGTCCTTGGAGGAGCGACGATTAATGCTCGTTGTCCTTTACCAATTGGAGCTGTCAGATCGAGAACGCGGGTCGAAAGATTCTCTTTTGATGTTTCCATCACCAGGCGTTCACTAGGGTAGAGTGGAGTGAGGTTTTCAAATAAAATGCGCTCCCGAGCTCTTTCTGGAGGGCAGCCGTTGATTGTGTCGACTTTGAGGAGGGCAAAGTATTTTTCCTTTTCTTTTGGAGAGCGTATAGAACCGCAGAGGGTATCTCCTTTTTTCAAATCGAAACGACGGATCTGAGCAGGGGAGACGTAGATGTCTTCCGCAGAGGGAAGGTAGTTGTAGTTTGGAGAGCGCAAGAAGCCGAATCCATCAGGTAAAATTTCAAGGACTCCCTCTCCATATAGCATCTCGTTTGGTTTTTCTGCGATCGCCCGTACGATCTCAAAGACCATCTGTGATTTTGTTAATGACCCGAGATGTTTCAAACCGATCTTTCTTCCGAATTGGTTGAGTTGGTCGATATTCATCCGTTGGATTTCTGCGATTTTAGTGATCTCGTAAGATCCCTCTTGTCCGTTTTCGGCAGCTTCCCGCTCTGTTGGTGCAGGAGTCTCCTCATTATTGTTGTAATGGGATGGATTTGAAGAAGGGTGATCTGAATTCATGTATGCAACTACCTCGTTAGTTTATGATAAAGTTTAGTTACTTCATTTTGCATGTCTTTTATTGAGCCTATATTTTCAATGATATAATCGGCTTTCCTAGCTTTTTCTTCTGTAGGCAACTGAAGTGCCATCCGTTCATTGTATTCTATTGCACTGAGACCCGTTACGGCTGTAAATCGCTTGATGCAACTTTGCAAATCGGCTGCGACGGTAATGACAGCATCAAAAAAAGATTCGGCGCCAATTTCAAATAATAGGGGGATTTCAGCGATGAACAGTTGGGTTTTACCTTGAATTTTTACCTGTTGATAGCTTTTTTCTATCTCATCTAACACAGAAGGATGAACGATTTTTTCTAGCGATCTAAGCAACAGGGGGTTACTAAATACTTTTTTGGCGATAATGGCTCGGTCTATCTGGCCGTTGACAATGATGTCATCTCCTAGCAATTCGATGACTTGTCGACCAACAAGCGTCTGTTTAGACAATAGTTGATGAACGATATCATCGGCACTGACGACATAGGCACCTAGGTCTTGAAAGAAACGACAAACCGAGGATTTCCCACATGCTAAGCCACCAGTGACGGCTATTTTCTTTAACATTAGCATTCTTTCCAATTTTTGCCAAGATTAATATCTACAATTAAAGGAACTTTTAATTCAACGACTCCCTCCATTGCTTTTTTGACTAGGGGTTTGAAGAATTCTATTTCATTGTCTGGGAGTTCAAAAATTAGTTCGTCGTGGATTTGCAAAATCATATATCCCTGGGAAACATTTCTAATGAGCTCATCGATTTTTAACATCGCAAGCTTGATGATATCGGCTGCTGTCCCCTGCAGTGGGCTGTTGACGGCTAAACGTTCTGCTAGGTTGCGCAGCTGCACATTTTTGCTGTTGATCTCCGGAATCAGCCGCTCCCGTCCCGTCAGTGTGACTGCCTTACCCGTCGTTCTCGCCATTTCTTTGCGCGTTTCGATAAACCCCTTGATGCTAGGGTAACGTTCAAAATACATTTCAATGAACTTTGCCGCCTCTTTCACATCGATATGAAGTTCCTTAGCTAATCCAAAAGCTTGTTGTCCGTAGATAATGCCAAAATTAACCGCTTTTGCTTGGTGGCGCATCTCTTTGGTGACGTTATCGATGGAAACTCCAAAAATTGTCGAAGCGGTATGGCTGTGGATGTCCTCGTTTTTCTTAAATGCGGCAATGAGGTTGGGATCGTCGCTAAAGTGGGCGAGCAGGCGCAGTTCTATTTGTGAGTAGTCGGCAGATAGGTAGGACCAATTTTCCTTTTCGGGACGAAATGCCTCTCGTATTTTTTTCCCCTCTTCTGTCCTCACAGGGATATTTTGAAGGTTGGGATGTTGACATGATAATCTTCCCGTGGCTGCTACAGATTGGTTGAATGTGCAGTGAATGCGGTGTGTGGTCGGGTTGATATCATTGGGAAGGCTATCTACGTAGGTGGAGCGCAGTTTCTCTAACGATCGGTACTCGAGGAGCAGATGAGCGATGGGATATTGTTCTTTGAGGTCCTCAAGAATATCGGCGTTAGTAGAAAATCCTGTTGCCGTTTTTTTGGGGAGTGGAATATGTAGTTTGTCTTGGAGAATATGACTCAGTTGTTTTGGGGAATTGACGTTGAATTCTTCTCCAGCCAATCCGTAGATCTCCTGTTGCAGCCGTTCTAATTGCGCGCGTAGATAGATGGATAGGCGATCGAGAGTGGGGATATCGACGAAAATTCCATGTCGCTCCATTTCTGCAAGAACTTTGATGAGGGGAATCTCGATGGTGTGTAAAAGGTCGGATAATTTTCTCTGTTCTATCTCTGCATTGAGGATCGTTTTAAGCTGACAGATGAAATCGACTTCCTCACAGCAGTAGTGGCAGAGGTTTTCTGGGGGGATGTAAGAAAGTGAAGTGAGATTCTTTCCTTTGCCGCAAATCTCCTCGATCGATTTTTTCGTTTTGCTGAAATATTGGAGCAGAAGCGACTCTAAAGAGTGTTGACGATGATGAGAATTCAATAGGTAGGATGCGAGGAGGACATCGAAAGAAATTGTCGCTAGAGAGATCCCATACTGATCTATGGCATGGAAGTCCTCTTTAGTGTCATATCCATAGAAGCTTAGCTGTGGATCTTCGAAAAGTGGTTTTAGGGTGCTGACTACATAATCTAGGCCCAATTGTCCATTGGTAGGGATATACCATGCCGTTTGTGGTTCAATGGCAAAGCAAAGGCCCACAAGTTGCCTCTCCTCCGCTGTGGTCGTTCTAAAACAGATCTCTCTGCTGCCCCTTAAACGGGTGACTAGTGCATCGAGGCTTTGTTCATCATCGACGAGTACATATTGCTCTTCCTGTTGGGGGGCAGTAGGAGAGGAGGGTAAGTGGCTCTCGAGTTCTTTGATCAATGAATTGAAATTCATCTTGGTGTAGAAACTTCTAAGCTCGTTGAGATTGGGTTTTTGCAACTGGTAGAAATCGGTCGTTGTTGGAATGGGGACGGCGAGGTCTAGGGTGACAAGACGACGGCTAAGTAAGGCTTTATCGGCATTGTCCCTCACGGCAGCTTGCTTTTTCTCCCCTGCAACTTGATCGGTATGAAGCAAAAGATTATCGAGGGAGCCGAATTGTTTTAGGAAAGCCACGGCCGTCTTGGGACCAATACCTGGGAGTCCTGGGATGTTATCAGAGGCATCTCCAGTCATAGCTAAAAGGTCGATGATCTGAGACGGGGGGACCCCATGGATTTCTTCTACTTGTGCTGCATCGATAATGAGATTTTCTTTGCGCGTGTTCAGAAGGAAAATATGATCGTTGACGATCTGACACATGTCTTTATCTGTGGTGCAGATATAGGCTGTGGCACCCTCTTTAGCTGCCCATGAAGCGACGGTTCCCATTGTATCGTCGGCTTCGACTTCGGGAAGGTTTAACGAAGGGATCCCCATGAGCGCGCAGAAGTCGCGTGCCCAGTCAATTTGATAGGGAAGGTCTTTGGGAGTCTCCGAACGGTGTGCCTTGTATTCAGGGTAGATCTCTTCCCTTTTCTTTGCGTTTTGCGGACCGTCAAAAACAGCGACGAGATCGGTGACCTCAAAATCTTTGATCAGCTTAAGCACTCCTCGGATAAATCCGTAGAGTGCATTCGTCGATTCTCCTTGGCTATTCGTCATATTTCTTATGGCAAAATAGGAGCTATAGAGGTATCCGGAAGCATCGATGATGAATATTTTTTTCATTGTGAAGAATTTATTGACGGTATAGATACAGGAATTTGTTTTGGAGTTCGGAGGGCAATTCACCCTTTAATTCGATCTGATGGGTGATATTTCCGCTAAACAACGTAGATCGGCTATCAAACAACTCTGAAACCCAGCTATTGCTTGTCAGCTCGACTAATTGATAGTTATCATCATGGATGCCAATTTTTTCTGCAAGAAGTTTAATCGTATCGCTCAATGAGTAGCCATGTTCATCGATGTAGCCATATTCTTTGGCGATTTTTGCAGGGTAGACGCTGGCTCCATAAACATTAATCAATTTTTCTTTGTCGAGTTCAGGGCGACGATGAGTGACGATATCGACGAACATCCCGTAATAGTACTCTATTGCTGCTTTAGTATTATCCTCTTCCCCCTTAACCCATGGGCGCAGAGGATTTAAGTCGTCTTTTCCCTTGCCATCGTAGAGGGTAAGTGACTGTATCCCTATCGTTTCCATTACTTTAGAGAAATTGAGCAATGTGGGTAGAAGAACACCAATGCTACCAACTAAAGTGATGTCGCTGGCATAAATCTTATCTGCTGCTGCCGCAATGTAAAGGCCTCCCGAAGCGCAGATGCCATCGGTAAAGGCATAGACAGGAACCTGGTATTGATGTTTATAAGCTTCAATAGCACGGTAGATCCCATCGGCATCGGTAACAGTTCCACCAGGAGAGTTGATGTGCAGGAGGACTGCTTTGACGCGATTGTTTTTTAGGGAACGCTCCCTAGATTCGATCAATAGTGATTCCACTTTTTTTTGCGTTAAATTGTTCGCTCCGATGAGGCCATTGATATTGACTTGGAGAATGACGGGAGTTGTGGAAGGGAGTTCTTTTCTGATTCCGGAGGCGTTTGGCAATATCGATGGACTGTAATTGTAGTAGATCTGCGGGCCGCTTTCCGCTGTTGTTGACATCGAAGCAACGGCAATGACGACGACGACTCCTCCTACCAATAGCCCTAAAATGGTGAAGATTGCAATGAAAAATGAACGGATCGCTGATGAAAAAATAGACTCGTGCATACAATATTAACCTTTTAAAATCTGGGGGCTTTCATCTAAATCATAGCTTTGTATAGCTATTTTTTACAAAGAGAATTTAATTTACTACACATGAGTTCGATTGCTGCACCCTAAATGACTATTGTCTCAATACTACGCGAAGCGTTTGGAGTGCGAAAGTCCCCTTTCGCTTTGTCATTTAAGGCAAAGCGAAAGAGGGCTTTCGCACTCCAAACGCTTCGCGTAGCAACGGAAAAATGTTGAAAATGGTTCGTACTTCCGCCTACGGTATCATTGCACTCGGGTTTGTTAGGGCACGCATTTTTCGTTTGGTTCCTTAGAGAATGTGGGTAAAATATCCTCAAAGGAATCTCCATTGGCAATTCTATGTGGATCTTTTCCAATAATACAGATTTCGTTTTCATTTACATTAATTTGTCGATGCCCTCCCCACCCCACATACCTAGAGACTTTCCATTCTCCTACGTGAGGGAGATGCTTTGTTAGCCTATTCCGTAGCTTATCCCACATGGTTTCTGAAAAACTTTTTATCTGAGATTGAACTGAACTTCTTTCTTCTTTTAGCTCTTTTTGTGTTGCTTGAAGCGATTTTATCCGATCTTCTAGGGCTTGTACGGCCAATTCTACGGAACATTGAGGATAATCAAAGGGATGACTAAAGAGATTACGTTGTGGTAACAGTATTTGACATTTTTCAGTCGTTGCATAGGCTTCCACGTTTAGATTGTGACCTTCCGCTCCATTGTATCCCGATCTTTTTAGCCAAGAATGTCGACTGAACCATTTAAGATAATCAGAGAATAGATTTCCTTTTAAATCTGTTTCTGTTGTTGTTTCACAGGGGTTTGATATCGGAATATTCATCGATTTTATTTGATTGTCGAGTTCGTCTCTTGTCGTATGCAGACTTTTCCATTCCGTTGCTAATTCTGAATTAATGTTAGGAAGTTGCTGTGAGACCCATATCTCTTCTGGGGAGGGAGAGGTCATTAACGAATTAAGTGAGGATAGAAAACTTTTTGAAAGAGCGAAAATCCCAGCTGCTGTTGTACCTACTGTGTTAGCGAAGTCCTCTGCTCGATTGTTGTATGTTGTGATGAGCTGGCTACTCGAGGGTAGGTTATTGTAATAAGTGGAGAGCTCGTGCAGCGATGAAGAGCTTTGTAGTGTGTAATAAAGAGCCAAAGCACCTAAACCAAGAGCCCCAACTACGACAAGAGTTTTTTTCCAAGAAGATTTATTTGGTACCGTTTGGCTTGGTAAGGCGGGTGATGATATTTGTGGTTCTACTAGAGGCTCTGGTTCTACCAACGGGAATTCAAAAACGGCAGTAGGGGATGGGGGGAGTGACTCATCTGACTCTGGTCTATCTATATCTGTAGGCTCCTGGATGAATTCTAGAGGTGGGGGAACAGGTTCGGTTAAGGAAGATGATGGTAAAAGCTCTGAACTACCAACAGGAGAAGGGGGGAGTGACACATGTAATTCTGGCCTATCTATATTTGTTTCTGTAGGCTCCTGGATGAGTTCTAGATGTGGGGGAACAAGTTCAGTTGAGGAAGGTGGTTGTGGAGGTTCCTGTTCTGCTACTAGCTGGTCAAGTGTTTCTGAGACCACAGCGATAACTCGAGGGGCTTCACCTTCTTGTGGTTTTAATGATGAGATGTTTTGTTCTTTTGCCTTAATGCTGGCATTTATTTCTTCAAGCAATTTTGATATTTCTTCATTGCAAGACTTTGATTCGCATTTCTTTAAGGCTTTCCGAATCAAAGGAAGGTCCTTTGATTCAATTTCGTTTTTGTAAAGTTTAATTACTTCTTTTATAAATTTTTTTGTTGAAATTGGCGCTGCTACTTGTCCACCAGAAAGATAGCTAACTGCCTCCCAAAAGATGTTAGTCAGGAAATTCCATACAGAGCATTCTTCTAATTTGACTGACCGCTGCTCATTTTCTACAACCTGCACAAAACAAGTTCTATCGAATAATCTTATTTGTTCAATGATCGATTCATAGTTACTATGAAAAACGGTTCTTACAAACATAAAACA
>JABDDS010000008.1 GCA_013287465.1 Chlamydiota bacterium
CTGACATACCACGTATCTCAACCCACCCCACCATGCGTCTTTGAGTTTATCCGTGCGCATGCATAACGTTACTTCTTATGCAAAGCGATGATAGCAGGTTCTCCATTGAGATCCCAAGAAGTACCGATGCACGGACCGAATTTCACATTCAACGCTAACACCTCACCCTTAATCATATCGGCAAACAGAGCAAAAGCAGATTGGACAGGCTCCGTGGTTTCCATTTCGACAAAAATGCGATCCGTCACAGCAAATCCAGCCTCTCTCCTCATCGTATTAATCTTGTTGATGAGCTCACGAGCCAACCCCTCACTGATTAATTCATCAGAAAGATTGATATCGAGTCCGATGGTAATCACACCGGTATTGGCTGCGATCAAACCTTCACGCACCTGCCGTTCCACTGCGACATCTTCATGAGTAATCACAATAGAATGACCATCGAGATGCAATGAGACGCTTTCTCCCTGAAACAGTTTCATCAGTTCCGCTTCTGTAAATTCATTAATTGCTTGCTGAACCGCTGGCATCATTTTCCCAACTTTTTTTCCTAATACGCGGAAATTAGGTTTTGCCTTTAACGAAACAAATTCCTTTTCGCTGGAACAGAACAACACCTTCTTGACGTTTAACTCATCGGCAATAAGATGCTGTTGATCGCGTAAGAAATTGAGTGTTCTTTCATCTTCTGAGATAATATGCACTGCAGGCAACGGTTGACGCACTTTAAATTTATGTTCCTTACGCAAAGAATGTCCAAGACTCACAACGGTTTGCGCTGCCGTCACAGCCTCTTCTAAAGCTTGATCGCGACTTTTCTCGGAATATTCGGGAAATCCACATAAATGGACAGAAACCGGCATATTAGCGTGACGTAAATTGCCGTAGATGGCTTCGCTGATGAAAGGAACATAAGGAGCTGCCACTTTTACAAGCTCTATGAGTACGTGGTATAAAACAGCAAAGGCCTCATCGCGATCTTGAGAAGCTTTCTCTTCCCAAAAACGACGACGGCTTCTTCTGATATACCAATTTGTCAGTTGATCTACAAAGCCCACAAAAGGTTCAACTGCTAAACTAAGATCATACTCATCCATTCCTGTCTTCACATCGAGTATCAGTTTATTCAACCGCGAAATGATCCAACGATCGATAACGGCTTGAGGTTTCTCAGGTGGTGGCTTTGGTTTCCAATCGTAAATTTTTGCATACGTCGTTAAAAAGCTAAATGCATTCCATAAAGGAATGAGAACCTGCCTCAAGACCAATTCTACACCCGATTCGGTGAAGCAAAGATCATCCCCCTTCACAGCTGGACTATGCATCATGTAAAGACGAACCGCATCAGCTCCACACTTTTCAACGACAACGCTTGGATCGGGATAATTGCGGAGCCGCTTTGACATTTTCTCCCCATTTTCCGCTAAAACAATACCATTCACGATCACGTTTTTAAATGCTGGCCGACCAAATAGCGCTGTCGATAGAATCGTCAACGTGTAAAACCAACCGCGCGTTTGATCGAGTCCTTCTCCGATGAAATCAGCAGGAAAGCCATGTTCAAAAAGCTCTTTATTTTCAAATGGGTAGTGATTCTGCGCGTAGGGCATCGAACCTGATTCAAACCAACAATCAAAAACTTCTGAGATGCGGTGAAAGGTCTTCCCATTTTTTTCAAAAGAGAGATCATCGATATAATGACGATGAAGATCTTCCACTTTTTTTCCTGTGGCCGATTCTAACTCTGCGATGCTGCCGAGAACAATAGTCTCTCCATCAGCAGCACGCCAAATGGGAATTGGAGTTCCCCAATAACGATTTCGACTGATTGCCCAGTCTCGAGCCCCCTCCAACCATTTGCCAAAACGACCATGCTTAATATTTTCTGGAGTCCAATGAATCTGCTCATTTGATTTCAACAATTCTTCCTTAATCTTTTCTACGGCCACAAACCATGTTTGCACTGCCTTATAGATCAATGGGGTATCAGAACGCCAACAGAATGGATAGCGGTGACGCAATGTCACTGCCTGAATGACGGCACCTTGAGCCTTCAAACGTTTGATGATATCTTTATCGGCATCTTTGACAAATAGCCCTTGATACTCTGGAATCTCTTCAGTAAATTGTCCGTTGCCATCTATCGGACAGACCAATTCAATGCCTGCTCGTTGGCAAGCATAAAAGTCAATCTCACCAAAAGCAGGAGCACAATGAACAAGCCCAGTTCCCTCTTCAATTGTCACTTGATCGTCAAAGATAACGCGAAAAGCACCTTGCCGAGCTCGATCTGCAAAATAATTGAAAAGAGGTTGATAACGACGACCTTCAAGCTCCTTTCCTGTTAAATGCTCAACGACCTCATAATCAGTTCCTTCCTTGTCATAGGCAGATAAACGTGCCTTAGCAAGATAGTACAATTTACCAGTCGCCTTATGGAGGACTTTGACATATTCAATTGCAGGACCAACCATCACTGCTAAATTTGAAATTAATGTCCATGGAGTTGTCGTCCAAACAAGAAGCGATGCATTGGGTTCATCCAATAGAGAGAGAGCCACTGTCAACGAAGGATCATCGACATCTTTATAATTATCCCCCGCTTCAAAATTGGAAAGTGGAGTGCCAAGCTTAGCCGAAAATGGCATCACCTTAAATCCTTGATAAACAAGTTTTTTTTCATAGAGCTGCTTGAATACCCACCAGACAGACTCCATAAAAGAACGATCCATTGTACGATAGGTTTGTTTGAAATCGACCCATCTTCCCATCCGCTCTACTAAAGATTTCCACTCCTCAGCGTAACGCAAAACGATTTTACGGCATTCTTCGTTAAAACGAGCGACTCCAAAAGCTTCGATGGAAACAGCACCAGAAAGCTGAAAGGCTTTTTCAATTTCATTTTCTATAGGAAGTCCATGGCAATCCCAACCGAAGCGACGAGGCACATAATACCCCTGCATTGTCTTATAACGAAGGACAACATCTTTAATCGTTCCTGCCAAGAAATGTCCATAATGAGGCAGGCCGGTAGCAAACGGAGGACCATCATAAAAAGAAAATAATGGTTTTTTTTTATTTTCTTCTACCGATCTTTCAAAAATATGTTCCTTATGCCAAAAATCAAGAACCCGCAGCTCTCTTTCATTAAACGTCTCATCCTGAGGATCTTCAAACATAATCATCAACCCTATCGTTTTTTTATAAAGACAAAGGACCTTAAGGACAGCAGACTTCATCCTTATGTCCTTTAAGATGAGTGTGATTAAAAGCTGTACACTGACCATCTTTCCTGCGCCCGCTACCGGGGCGCATTTATTTACCATCTTTTCCCCGCTTTCCGCTCGCTGCGCTCGCTTCAAACGGGGCTAATCACATTCCTCCCTACCGGGAGGCTCGAGTTTGGCTCTTTTGAAGCACGTCATTTTTCCTTTACCAAGAGAGGTAAAAATCCGTATTTTATCCTTCTCCCGGCAGGGAGGAATGTGATTAGCCCCGTTTGAAGCGAGCGCAGCGAGCGGAAAGCGGGGTAAGGCAGCATATAAACGCGCCCCGGTAGTGGGGGCAGGAAAGGTGGTCAGTATACAGCTTTTAATCACACTTCTCTAAGATTATGCGTTTATTCAATTTTAAGGGCAATACTATAATTGATCCGTGAAAAAGATCTTGAATACAAATAAGTTTTCAAGTTATGGTGCCTGAACCAGTCTCAAGCTTAAACGTGACAAGGATATCAATCGACTAACTTAGAGGTTTTCCTGTGTTTTTTATCTTTTCCATACTCTTCCAATTGTTCCTTCATATGAGTTTAATGGGGTATGATCTCACTGTCATAGGATTCATCAATCACGCTGATGGGATCGGCAGAATGACGATAGGCTGCATAGATACTTTAAAAGATGACGTTACCATTAACTACATTGGCACACATCCAACCAAAACCAACGATGTGAGTGCAGACGTTTTATCAATCGCTTCCAATCCCGATCGAACACCAGGAACTGTCAGTATTTTATTTAACCCATTATGGTACAGCCAAAGATCTAAAAATTCCTACGAACAAGTCCCCAATAGCCCTATCAAAATTGCCTATTCAATGCTCGAAGGTTCTGAAATTCCCGACAAATGGGTTGAAATCTTGAATCAAAGTTTTGATGCTGTTGCTGTTCCCGATATTTTTTTAGTCGATGTCTACAAAAAATGCGGAGTCATTATTCCCATCTTCGAACTCCCTTTAGGGATGTTTTTGGATGATTTTTATGAAAAAGAGGAGCGCTCACGCCCTTCAAAACCTTTTGTCTTCGGGACAACCGTGAGCTGTTTCGAACATAAAAACTATCTTCTATTAATCAGTTCTTTTTTCGAAGAATTTGGAAATTCCGACGAGGCTATTTTAAAACTGAATGCAAGATTTGGAAATGTCAAAGAATGTAAAAAATTAATTAAATCATTAAACGCATCAAACATCTTATTCACAGATGATACTTTAAATCAGAGGCAATTTGTCGATTTCTTAAACTCATTCGATTGCTTTGTAAATATTTCAAAAGGAGAGGGCTTCTCTCTCTGCCCCAGAGAGGCTTTGGCCTTGGGGATTCCCTGCATCTTATCAAACAATACCGCTCAAACAACATTATGCAAAACTGGATTTGTTAAAGAAGTGCCTTCCAACATCGAAGTCCCAGCCACATATTCTGGGATGTTTGGAAAAAATACAACGGTGGGCGTTCAATTCGATAGCAAAAAAGAGGATGTCAAAGCTGCTCTACGCGATGTCTACAATAACTACGACGTTTATTTAGAAAAAGCAAAACTAGGCAAAGAATGGGTCTTTCGCTATCGTTGGAGTGAATTGAAGGCTAGGTACTTGAATTTAGTAAAGCCTCAACAAATTCTACTCGGCGACAAAAATGAAGTCACCGATACCTATTTTATGACTAATTCCATCCAGTTATACAATAAATACACTAAAATTTTCGATTCAAAACAATGAAAATAAAGGTTCATCACACAAATGAGTACTTATACTTCGGGGCGGTGAATCTTTGTGTTTTGCGCAACAACTCATGCTGGCAAACTAACCAATTACTTTCTTATTAAGGATAAGGTCACTGTTGCAATGCTTCCAACTAAAGAAATCACTAAAAGTGCTGCTGGCGGAGTAACTGCTGCTACAAATCCTACGATTGCCCCTATATACATTCCAGCTCCAATATTTTCATGGTTAATTTGACTAACCCCTTTGCGATCTAAAATCCAAGTGACTCCTACTCCTGCTACTCCTGCTACTACTCCTACTCCTGATACTCCTCCTACTCCTGCTACTACTCCTCCTACTCCTACTACTCCTCCTACTACTCCTGCTGCTGCTGCTGCTCCTACTCCTGCTGCTACTCCAAAGCAAGCTGCATAAACTGCATTAGTCAATGCTGACTCGAACTTGTCTAAAATCCGATAAGTTCGAGTGTTTATAGAGGCTTGATCAATAAGTTTTTCATCATATGGGCATTTTGGAGTTAGACGTGTACGTAACCATTCTGCAAGACACTTCCTATGCATACCATCATGGCCCTCTCCGCCTACATGCGTCACTCGTTGATTTCTAAGACCTAACTTTTCCAACCAACCAAACTCTTCTTTGCAGATAGCGCACAATTCACCCCTGTTACTTCGTATTACAGCACTCATTCTTTTTCCTTTATTATTATATTATTAAATTTTAATCGCATAACTAGTGAGGCTTCTCACCGTTACTGCCAATCATTATACAAAATAAAAAAATTAATATCAACCATAAATATTGTTCATAAATATTGTTCATAAATATTGTTCCCTAAATATTGTTCAATCAAAGCTTTGAATGCAACCGATGAGCATTTAACAACACGGTCAAACTACTCATCGACATGGCAAAGGCGGCAAATATGGGCGAAAGAAGCCCAAAAAATGCCAAGGCAATCCCGATGACATTATAGAAAAATGCCCAAAACAAATTTTGACGTACAATCTGTTGTCCTTTGACCGCCAACGCACGTATCTGAGTAAAAACCCCCAATCGATCTGTCGTCAGTAATAAATCGGAAACCTGAATCGACATGTCTGAAGCTGAGACAACAGAAACACCGACATGCGCTGCCGCAAGAGCCGAGGCGTCGTTAATTCCATCTCCTAACATACAAACAATCTTTCCTTCTTGCTTAAGTGTATTGATAAACTCCCGTTTTTCTATTGGAGTACATGCCGATTTCCAGTCATCAAAGCCACATGAGCGAGCGATGGCAGCGACATTTTTTTCTGCATCTCCAGAGAGCAATATGACCTTTGTTGGCTTTAAACCAGCAATCAATTCTTTCACGCCACTTCTCAACTGATCTCCCAATACAATCTGCGCAATATTTGTTCCATCTTTAGCAAAATACACACAAGAGGTTGCTTCATTAACTCCATCTACAACGCTATCTGAAATAGTGATCCCCTGCAAATTCATAAAACGAGCGGATCCCAAACTGTAAAAATGTCCATCAATTGATCCACGAAGCCCATGTCCGATCACTTCCTCCAAAAACGAAACCTCTCTCCTTTCAGACTCACAAGCTTTTGCCACTGCACATGCAACAGGATGAATAGAATGAGAGGCTAAACTATGAAGAGCCATTTTATCTTGAGCCATCAAAGAATCGATTCCAGACAACACCTTAAAACGTCCTTCAGTAACCGTTCCTGTCTTATCAAAAATGATCACATCCTCATTTCCAATATATCGAAGAGAACCGCGGTTACGCACGATAGCTCCTAGAGAGGCTAGTCCGTTGAGTAAATAAGATTCTGCCGCGGGGGCTGCGATGCCTATTGCACATGGACATGAGATTAAAAGTACTGCTAACGCACGCAACCAAGCGGTTTCTTCCGGATTTTGATCCTTAATGGCAGGAAACATCCAGTAAAGGACCCCAGCAATGACTGCAATGGCAACAACCACTGGAACAAACCAACGGACAATCTGATCCGCAGCCCTTACGTAAATGCTTTTATGCCCGATGTCCTGCTCAATCATTTCAATGATTTGATGGAGGGCTGTTTCATTAACAGAGCAGGAGACGCGATATTCTAAACTTCCTTGAATCAATATGGTTCCTCCTAATAAGGAACTCGAAACCTGCTTAGAGACAGGCATTGCCTCTCCTGTCATCAATGATTCATCACATGCCCCCTGACCTGTAGTCACAACCCCATCAAGTGAAATTTTCTCTCCGGTATAAGCAATTAAAATATCGCCCTTAGAAATATCCTTAATGGGGACAAATTCCACTCTTCCATCCTCAAATCGTTTTCGTCCACGCCTAGGAGTCTCCCTGGAGAGACGCATCAACGATTCTTTGGCAGAAAACTTAGCTCGAGCTTCAACTATTTTACCCAATAGCATAAAGAAAATGATGATCGACATCGAATCAAAATAGACGCGAGTACCTCCTGAAAAAAGCTCCTTTAAAGAGAGTCCAAAAGCGGCACCGACTCCAATTGCCACCAACACTTCCATCCCAAAAAAACCTGTTTTTAACGCGCCCACCAACCGCTTCCATATTGGCCACGCACTATAAAAAACGACAGGAAGAGAAACGATAAAAGAGAGCCAGGCAAATAAAGAGCCGTAGTCCTCTCCATCGTAGGCAAAGTAGGTGGCATAAAGGGGATAAGCGAACATCATGATATTAAGGGAACAAAAAGCTGCCACTCCAAATCGCAGATACAAATCCATACTTACAGCCTTACGAGAGGCACAATCAAGCACGGATGGTACATATCCTAGCTCTTTAATAATAGCGAATATTGACTCTTTAGAAATATGACATGGGGAAAATTCGACAGAAGCTAAATCAGTCGTATAATCGACAACGCAATTGATGATCCCTCTTTCTTTTAATATCATCAACCGGATCACTTCTGCGCATGAAGGACACCACATTTCCCCTATTTCGATATAAACTTTCTGCCTTTCTCCTCCAGTGATTTCATTGCGCTGTTGCTCAATATGCGCTAGTAAGGCTGGATTAGAAATTAAACCCGATTGTAATGCCTGAATAAAAATTGGGTGTTGCGCATATCTATCTAATTGATTTTTAGCTGTTAAAATACCAAAGACAGCATGACATCCAACACAACAAAAAAGGTGCACCCCATCGATAATCGGATGATTAGAAACTTCCGCACGGCATAAAGCACATTCCCTACTTATAGATTCCATCTAAGGAAATACCTGTTCTCTTGTAAAAATTTTAGCAATGTTTTCTCTGAATTCTTTATCTTTTTGTAAAAATAATTCCCGATTTTTTCTACCAATTTCCTTTAACTCATCCTCTGGTAAAGAAAGCAAGTTAGCGACTACAGCTTCAAGATCTTGTTCATCTACATAATATCCAGTCGCGTAATCGTACGGTTCGCTCCATTGTTTCGTCCTGTTATATCTAACTAAGCACCGTTTATCTAATACAAATTCATTCATAGGAGGAGCATCGGTGGCTACTACGACAGCTTCAGTGCTCAATCCCTCTACAATATAATAACCAAAACCTTCCGTAATACTAGGGCAAATATGAAGCCCGCAATGATTCTGAAGGGTGATGAGTTCCTCTTTTAACAGATACTCATAAATAAGATTGATATTTGCCTCCTGCGGAACAACCTCACTTCCCATATGGCGCACGAGTTGCAAAAAAGGGAATTCAGAATGCCGCGTCCAAGCGGAGATCAATGTTTCTGTCCCCTTTTGTACACTAGCTCCAGCTAGATGCAAAGGAACTTGGTAATCCTTAACTACACTTGGATCAAATCGATCAATGCATGTAAACCCCATAAATACTGCATTGGGATTTAATGGTTTAAAGATTCTTACTGCTTCTTTAGTTCTACAAAGAACGCAGTCAAATCGAGCAACTTGATCAGGAGGAAGCTTTAACCATTCAGCATTTGGAAGAAGGTAGTTTTTTTTTGCGGTATAACATAATAATTTATTCACATGTTCGATGAATATATTTATATCTGCCACATAGTTTTGTGATTTTATTATTTTTCTTACTTCTATCTTCTCTTCTTTACTTAGATCTCTTTTGACAAATCTAACATCATGCCCTAAATCAGTTAAGACCGTAATAAGAATATCGATATCTTGGTTCCAACCAACGCCGTTTCTCTCTCCCACAATATTGATGATAAGAGGCTCTGAATCGATCCCTAAAAGAACTTGCGAATTTGCAAAAAAAACACCAACAAAAAAACACAAAATAAAAAACTTCATTTACCCACCTGCTTACGATTTTTAGTGCAATTTACTCGTGTTTTTACTATACTGCGGGGCGGTGAATTTTTGCGTTTTACGCGCGTCAAAGCCTCGGGGTTCGACGATCGCAAACGGATCAATATTATTAATATTCATCCGTTTGCGATCGTCGAACCGCGAGAGCTTTCACGCAGCGGAAAACGCAAAAATTCACCGCCCCGCAGTATACAATAAGGAGTGTCTAATTTTAGAAAAAGAGGTATTTGATGAAGCTTCCCCTTACTTACTATGGAAACCCCATCCTAAGAAAAAAAGGAACACCCATAGAAAAAATCACGGACGAGATCCGTCAATTAGTTAAAGATATGGAAGAAACGATGATTGGCTTTAATGGAGCTGGATTGGCAGCCCCTCAAGTCAATCGCTCTCTAGCCTTATTTCTCACACATGTTGAAAACGAAGATGAGAAAGCTCCTGGAACAGAACAAACAGCCCCCCCCGTACGTGTGTTTATCAATCCAAAAATCCTCGAATACAGCGAAGAACTGTGGGGATACCCTCAAGGGTGTCTTTCAATTCCTGATCCCAACATCTATGGCGTTGTATTTCGTCCTATCCGGATTAAAATTGAAGCGACGGACCTGGAGGGCAACCGATTTACAGAAGAGTTCTCCAAACTTTCTGCGCAAGCATTTATGCATGAAAATGATCATATCAATGGAGTTCTTTTCATCGATAGATTACAAAAGAAAGAGCGTGAACAACTTGAACCGTTCCTTAGAAAAGTGAAAAAAGAATATGAAAATACCTATTAATCAAAAAAAATGGCCTGCCGAAGATCCCAAAAACATTATCATCCGTATGCCTACGTGGTTAGGAGATCTTGTGATGGCCATTCCCGTCCTTGAAGATGTCCGAAAAAAATGGCCTGAAGCAACAATCACAGCGATGTGCCAATCTAATGTAGCTCCCCTATTGAAATGCGATCCTAATATCGATAAGATCCTCACCTTTGAAAAACCCAAGGGATGGATACGTCGTTGGCATCATTTTGATATCATCAGCACTCTTCGTTATGGTAAATACGACCTTGGAATTCTATTGACAAGCACATTCTCCTCATATTGGTGGTTCTGGCAAGGCAAAGTTGCCAACCGCATCGGCTTTAAGGGAACGTACTCAAGTGGACTTGCCTTTGCCAACTGGCTACTCAATAAAGGAATTGCCTTACCAAAAAATAAAGAGTCCCAACACCAAATACAGACCTATAAAGCTCTTCTAGAACCACTTGGCATACCGGTTTCAACAGCGCGCCCTCACCTATACCTCGAGGAGTCTGAAAGAGCTGTGGCTCGACAGCGCCTTATCAGTGAAGGATTCGATCCCGACACACAAACGATTATCGGAATTAATCCAGGTGCTGCCTATGGTTCGGCAAAATGTTGGCTACCAGATCGCTTTCGTGCTGTCATCGAAAAATTATTAAAAGATCCTCATGTAGCTATCATTTGCTTTGGCGACAACAAAGGGGCTTCTTTGTTAAATGAAATCTGCAAAGGACTAGGCCCCCGGGTTGTCAATTATGCAGGAAAAACATCAATCAGAGAGCTGATGGCTCTCCTTTGCGAATGTGCTGTCGTTTTAACTAATGACAGCGGCCCGATGCATATTGCGGCGGCCTTAGATGTCCCCTTAGTAGCGCTCTTTGGATCTACGAATGACATTAAAACGGGCCCTTCTCCCAATGGCGTCGTCATTAACAAACATGTTGAATGCTCCCCCTGCTACAAGCGAGTATGTCCAATCGATTTCCGCTGTATGACGCGAATTGAAGTTGAAGAAGTCTATCAAGCGATTATAAATACAATCAAAAAAGCACGCCCATGAGTACAAATTTCTCTTTTGCTGTCGCCCTATCTAAACTTGCTGCTATTGGTCAGCTTCACCTGTTGGCTTATTGGAATGAATTAAATGACACACAAAAAGATTCCCTACTATCCCAAATAGAAACAATCGATGAAAAAATATTTTTCGAACAACAAAGGCTGCTTGTCTCACCACCTACTTTTTCATCTGAATTGATAGAACCCTTCACTTCTTTTGTCCGCTCAGGTAATACTGAAGATGAGGCTGTTGGTCATCGATTAATTGAAGATGGAAAAATGGGATGCCTATTAATTGCTGGCGGACAAGGTTCTCGACTAAATTTTGATGGTCCTAAAGGGATGTTTCCCATCACCCCTATTACCCATAAAACTCTTTTCCAACTCCTTGCTGAAAAAGTGTTAGCTGCGAGTAAACGCGCTAAACGCCCTCTTCAACTGGCAGTGATGACATCACCTTTAAACCACAATACAACAGTTGATTTTTTTCAAAAAAATAATTTCTTCGGTTTAGAAGAGGGACAAATCAGTTTTTTTTCTCAGGGAATGCTTCCTTTTCTAGATAAAAATGGGAACCTCCTATTAGAGGGTAAAGATAAAATCGCTTGTGGCCCAGATGGCAACGGAGGAGCCCTTCATCATTTCTACCAGAGTGGTCTTTGGGATAAATGGTATGAACAAGGGATTCGTTATCTCAATTTTATTCCTGTCGACAACCCATTAGCAGACCCTTTTGACGCAGAACTCATCGGTTATCACGAACGCACTCAAAGCGATGTCATCGTCAAATGCATCGCTCGAAGTGACCCATTCGAAAAGGTAGGGGTACTTGCTATCCAAAACAGCAAGACAATGGTAATGGAATATTCAGAGATCCCCGAAAATTTGCGAATGGCAGTCAACGCAGATGGTTCTGTTAAGTTTCCTTGCGCTTATATCGGTCTTTTTAGTGTCAATATGGAATTCATTCGTTCCCTAAATTTAGGACAGAATTTAGAAATACCTCTTCACCTAGCATTTAAATCTATGGCATGGAAATTCGAAAAATTCATCTTCGACGTCCTTCCCAAAGCGAACACGGTCAGTGGACTGCTCTGTCCACGAGAGGAGTGTTTTGCTCCTCTGAAGAATTTCTCTGGAGCTGATAGTCCCGCCACCGTGCAGCAGGCTCTGCAACGAAAGGGTTATCTATAAGTGTATATAATTTAGATGCAAAGACGTGAGTAGTAGCCTTGCGCCTTTGCATTTAAACAAGACCTTCTGATTTATTCGAGGGTTTCAACTGGAAACTGTGACGTATTCACTTCGCGAGATCTCGCCATTGCAGAGGTCCACAAAGAAAGAACGACACAGGAAGTTAAAAAAGCGACTACTAACCATTTCGTAATTGTTTTTAACACATCAGCTGTCGATGTTCCAAAAACAGAATCACTTGCAGCACCCCCGAACGAAGCTCCAAGTCCAGAACTTTTGCTTTCTTGTATCAGAATGACAAAACACAAAACCACACACAATAAAATAAAGAGAGCGATGGATAAAAAATAAATGAATGTTCCCATTGTTGGTCCTTTTTGAAATTAAGAGTCACACAGCCGTAAAGACTGAATAATTTTTATAAATGTATCTAAATTTAGCGATGCACCACCAATCAGCAACCCATCGATATCGGGTTGATCTAACAATGCAACAGCATTGTCCAAGCCAACCGAACCACCATATTGAATGAGCACATGATCGGCGGTTGCTTTATCATAGAGCTGAGAAATGAGGTTTCTACAAAACCGAT
Organism: Chlamydiota bacterium; assembly: GCA_013287465.1. Taxonomy (GTDB): domain Bacteria; phylum Chlamydiota; class Chlamydiia; order Chlamydiales; family Parachlamydiaceae; genus JABDDS01. The sequence goes on from JABDDS010000008.1 coordinate 12,944, forward strand.
GGGCAGCCTCTGCCACATCTGGCGTGGCTGTAAGGCCTGTACCAATAGCCCAGACCGGCTCATAAGCTAAAACAAAATTCCCCAAATGCTCTTTAGGCACTCCAACTAATCCAGTCTTAAGCTGATTTTCGAGGATGCTAAACGTCTTTCCCGCCTCGTGATCTTCGAGAGACTCACCTATACACATCACGACTCGTAAACCAGCGGCCAAAGCCGATTTAATTTTTTTATTAACGCGCATATCATCCTCTTTAAAGAGACGTCGACGTTCAGAATGGCCAATAAGGACAAATGAGGCTCCTGCATCCTTTAAATGATAAGGAGAGATTTCGCCTGTAAAAGCTCCTTCATTCTCTTCAAAAACGTTTTGCCCTCCAATCAAGATAGACGTTCCTCGGGCAACTTCTGCAGCGGCGGCTATCATCGTAAATGGAACTGCTAGGCCAATCTGAATATTTGCATGGTTAATAGCCACTGCTAGCCCGGAAACAAAAATCTTCGTCTCGACAATTGTCTTAAACATTTTCCAGTTACCGATGATCAATGGAGAGCGGCTTACCTGCAACATAATCGAGCTCCTATATTCCGTCGTTTCCGGGATTTTACGTTTTCTTAATAGAAAATTCAACAAAAATCTCTAGTAGACGACAGAGAGCTGTGCGATTTATAACTGGAATAGTGGATGACTGTTAAAATCTTTGCCTTTCAAGCGTCTGCGGGGATTAGTTTGAAGAGTATCTGCAATAAACATTTTTATGAAGTTCACTTCTACACTATCACTCATTTGGTCTTTCAATCTCGCCTGAAGAGGTGTTTCGACAGAATTTTCTTCCGTTTTCATCTGACAGGCAGACTCAAGTTCAGGTTCGGGGCCTAAATAACGCTTAGAATTCAAACTGACACTTGAAAGCCACCCTTGATTAAATTCAGAAGAGGAAATAGGCTCAACCCTCTTCGCTATTTGTTCTAATAAAATCTCTTGCTGTAGAATGCTCCTGCTCTTTTCGTCCAACTCTATGCCCGCCGACATCTTATATTCTTTATTAAACAGCTCGGGATCAACAACTTTAGAACCAAACAATATTTCATATACTATACACCCAACCCCCCAAACATCAAGGGCGGATGTCATCTGTTCTCTATGAAATTTCATATGCTCTGCAGTGCATTCTGAGCCAAAAATTGTCGAATAAGCCACTTCAGGGGCCAGATATGCCATCGTTCCCTTCAAATGATCAGGCTTAGGGGGTGTTGTAGAATGAAATGAACCTTCAAAATCAAAAAGACGCACAGAAAGTCCTTGAATTCCCACATTCTCCGGTTTTATATCTCTATGAACAACTTCTTGCGTTTCTAGGAAAGCAACACCCTTAGATAATCCCTGGATCATCGCTATGATCTGCTTAATAGCATTACTTCGTTTTTCGATTGGCTTTTTCATTAAAAAAGCCTCTAAACCGTTAGGCATCCCTCTTAAAAAAGTCCTTAAATTACCTTCTAATCGCTCAAAAACAGTAAACCTCCGACGATCCACTTCAAATGCCGAAAGTATCTTAACGACGTGATCGCCAGGGTCTCGTTTATTTAAGTAATGAATAATCTTTTCTTCGCGCACAGCACGTTCAATCGCACGTTCACCAGGCTCACTAATTTTTATAGCAAGTGGTCTTTGACGGGAATCTTTCATTGAAACAGCAGCCTTAACGAGACCAAAAGAACCCCTTCCAATATCATTCCCAAAATCATAACACCTATAGTCCGCCGGAAAAGCGTCATCTCTATGTGCTACTTCTGGTGGTGAAGTCGCCATTTCAGGTAATGAGACCGCCATTGCGTCAGAAGAGTTCTCCTGTACTGCAGCCCCCTCACTTAATCCAGGAGGAAGACTTAATGGACAAGGATGATTAAAATTTAACTTTCTAGCAGCATCATTGAACCCCGGAGACACATTAGGCATTGGTGGTATAAACTTGTCTTGCAATTGTCTCGGAAAAGAACATGCAGCGGATAATCTCGGCTCCTGCCCTCGTCGATTGAATATAAAAGCCGCTGGCAAGTGACGCTGTATTCTACAGCTCTCCGGTAGAGGTTTAGGCTTGAATAATTTTGGTGGAGTTACAGGACATGCATCGGACTCATTATGCTCAGAAGAAGGACCGGGTGACGAGGGGGCGTAATCGGGGGAACAGGGATAGTAGGAAGAATACGCATTATCTCCAGAGGGGACGAGGTGAAAAGATGTCTGCATAAAAAATCTTTTGGCTTGTTTTTTTTAAAAAATTTATAATAATTCCTAAAACATAATACAACAAAGTCAACATCATAATCAACTACTTTTTACTGTTTTTTACTGTTTATTAAGAATATTTATAACTTGATTTCTCGATGCAATCCAAAAAGAAACATTGGGATATAAAACGATAATTCCGCGTACCCAGGCCTCTGCCGACGCGTGGTCGGGACAAAGCATCACAGCAGTAGCCAATCCATCGGCAAAGGCACAATTTTCCGCCACAACACTCACACTCGCAATAGATGTACTAGAAATTTTTAAAGGGTGTAACGTCTCAGAATCAAAAATATGAAAATAAGTAATTATTTTTCCTCTATTCTCCTCTGGAGAAGAAGAGATCGACCAATTTTGTAAGTAGTCTCCACTAGTCGCAATCGCTTGATTGTTTAGAAATAAGGTATCGATTGCATGCTCAGGATCATCATCTCCAAATCGACTGATATAAACAGTCCAGGGGCGTTGTTCTGGATGCACGCCAATTGCTCGGATCTCTCCTCCCCACTCGACAAACAGATCGCGATACCCCTTTTGCTGAAATCTTTCAACCAAAAGATCTATCGCTAACCCCTTGGCAATACCACCAAAATCAAGCTCTGTCTTGTCATGATCCTTAGAGAAAACGCCTTCAACAACATGGATCTTATCCCATCCAATCACTGGGGCAATCGCCTCAATTTCCTCCTGAGACGGAGTTCTCCCTTCTTGAAGATTTATTTTCCACAGCCTTTGAAGAGGCTCTATCGTGGGATCAAAACGCCCTTCACTCAATTCAACGATGAGTTGAGTCTCATTAAAAAGACGCTGTAACTCTGGGGAAATTTGAACTTTAATACCACTTTTAATTCTATTAAGATGTGAGACTTCAGAATTGAGATTCCATTTGTTATACACCTGATCCACTTCATTAAAGGTGGCTGCAATAAGATCCTTAATCGCATGGATCTCATCTTGATTCAAAACGGCCCCTACAATGATTTTATAATGCATCGTCATTGCCTCTCCAGAAAAATCAGTTGTCCCCGTTGGACCAAGTTTCTGGACAACATGAACTTCTGGATGATTCTGACAGCTTACTGCCATGATTAAAAATAATAAAAATCGTATCAAAAAGAAAACCTATTTAAATAACTTTTTAACGTATTACTTAGAAGCATTGCAATCGTCATCGGCCCCACCCCCCCAGGTACCGGAGTAATATGAGAACACTTATCTCTTACCTGATCAAAATCGACGTCGCCAACAATCCGATGCCCATCCTCCCCTTCGGAGTTATTAATTCGATTAATCCCCACATCAATAACCACAGCCCCCTCGCGCACCATATCAGCAGAGATGAACAAAGGAGACCCAATGGCAACAACTAAGATATCAGCAAGAAGACACAGTTCTTTAAGATTTGAAGAACGGCTATGCGCGAGAGTAACAGTCGCATTACCTCCCGAAATATTCTGCCCAAGAAGAACAGACAAAGGCCTTCCCACGATAGAACTCCTGCCAATGATCACTGTGTGCTTACCACAGACTGAAATACCAGAACGTTCAAGCAAAACCTTTATGCCAAGCGGAGTACAAGGAATAAAAGCCTCAAGGTCCCCCATTAACATTCTCCCAGCATTAAGGGGGTGCAGCCCATCGACATCTTTCTCCGGAGAGAGCGAGGAAATAACTCTTAAATAATTTATATGAGACGGCAAAGGCAGTTGGACCAAGATCCCATCAACGGTATCATCCCTGTTCAATCGATCAATCTCTCGAATCAATTCTCCCTCAGAAATTGTAACGGGAAGCTTAACGATATAGGAATCAACACCAACTCGTTTACACGCATGACCTTTCCTGGACACATAAGTCTGCGAAGCTGGATTATCCCCAACAATCACCATCACTAAGCGGGGAATACGATCACTCAACTGCGCGACCACCTGCTGAATTTCTCGTTCAATCTGAGTAGCTATTTCTTTTCCATCAATCAACATGCTTTTCCTATTTGCAATTTTATATATAAACAATATATGAGTAAGGGTATGTATATCACACTATTTTTTACCCTACTGACCCTTTTTATACACCCAATCTCAGCAAAACCCCCTGAATGCTATTTTGAAATTGAAAGGACCTTCCTTAACCCCTACTATGTCATTCAGGCATTTTCCCTCAACCGAATTATTTACCAAGGAGCTTGGAACGGAATCGTTGGACAGTTGAATACAAATGCCAAACGGATCCCAATGATGGTCAAACAACGAGCTTCAAAAATGAATCCCAATCCTTTTAATGACCCATTTCAACCAAAAGAGGCAGGAGAAGTTTTCGAAAAAGTCGTCGTTGAAGTACTCACAATGACGTTAGGGCCATATGAAATTGTGAGTCCACCACAAATACAAAAAATTTTCAACTACGTCCGAGAACAACAACAGAATAAATGGAATGCCTGTTTTGGAGAAGAAGAAAGTGCAAAAAATCATTGAATATGCCAATCTAAGGTTACTGAGCATTTTTACTAAATCTAGGAGACCTCATGAATAAAAAAATATTAAATAGATACATCGCCATCTTAACTCTCGGAATCACCTCTCTTATAGCACCTAGCACAAACTTAACGGCAGACGAAGTCGCAACGACAACAGATGAATGCACAAAAGATTTTCTCCTATCCTACTTCCCTGAACCGGTTGTCATCGAGACACTAAAAAAATTCAACATCCCCGAAGAAAAACAAAAAAATATCGCCTCGGCCCTAACAAAAAAAGATAAAGAAATCACCAAGTTAGTAGAAAAAAAAGCCGAAACTATGACGCCAAACCCTCTCAAAGACCCACAACAACGACAATTTGCAGTAAAACTTTTCAGAGATACTCTATTCGAAGTATTTTCAGACGTCCTAGCAGAAAATGGAATCACCGATAAAACAAAAATTCAACCAATGCTCGATGATATCCAGCAACAAAAAGCAAAGAAATTTGCGATGTGTATGGAAAAAAATCGCAGACAAAACACTCAATCGAAATAGTAAAAGTTACCGATTTAAAAAGTAGTCTTTCCCCCGACGGCGTGGCTTATTAAGCACAAGAGCCGGCAAAATAAAACAGCAAAATGCGTATAGAGCATCCATCATTGAAATATAAAAGAGATCTGTCACAACCCATACCCAAGAAAAAACATTATATGACTCAACGCTATAGAGCAATAATGCCATCATCAATGTCGACAGCATAGAAAAACAAAATGTGATCATTGGAAGAGTGCTAATGCTGTCTGCAAAAAAATGGCGCCGCTGTGGATACAAAATCAATACCGTAAGACAAAAATCGAGTGCATAAAGCCCCAACCGGCCGTTTGAAGAAAAAATATCCAAAAGAAAACCACACCAAAAAGCGAGCCATAAGCAACTTTTCAAGGGTTTTTGATACAACGCAATAATAAGAAACGGAGCAAAGAACATCAACCGCAGCGAAGGAAAGAGAGGGGGAATAGCCAAAAAACAGAATAAACAAAATAGAAAATTAAGGTCGAGCCGCTTATGATCAAGAGCTAATCGCATCCTACCTAATAAGCCCCTTTCGTAAACAACACGCTTGGAATTGTCTTTAAAATCACTTTAGCATCTAACAAAGCACTCCGTTTATCCACATAATACTCATCGAGAGCCACCCGCTGAGTATAGTCGATATTACTCCTACCAGAAATTTGCCATAAACCAGTAATCCCTGGACGGATCGAAAAAATTTTATACGCTTTTACCCCGAAATACTTAACGATTTCTTCGTGGACAACCGGGCGTGGCCCCACCACACTGAGATCCCCACGAAAAACATTCCAAAACTGAGGAAGTTCATCGAGAGAAGTACGCCGAAGAAAAGCACCCAAAGGAGTTACCCGAGGATCTCTTTTCAACTTATAACTCTTTTCCCACTCCTCACGCATTTTAGAATCATTTTTTAATATCAATCCCAAACGCCGATCCGCATCAACATACATACTACGGAACTTATAACAACGAAAAGAGCTCCCTCCTCTACCCACCCTATTCTGGTAATAAATCACCTTTCCAGGAGAAGAGAGAGAAATCGACAGGGCGATCAATAAAAATATGGGAGAACCAACAATTAATACCATCAAGCTAAACAAAACATCGAATATTCGCTTAAACGGAATATGCCTGATCTCACACGAGAACTCTCTATTCAGCAAAAATATATCCTCACAATCTTTCATCTCCTAAAGCTCCGTATTCAGACTGCCCAATCTAATGCATTCCCTTAAATTTATGCAATAAACTTCTTTTAATAGCCAAGACACAAAGAATCGAAAACACAAAAAAATATTTACATAATTTTAAAACAAAATATAATAAAGAAAACTGAACAATAAATCTAAGAGGACACTATGGCTGCCGCTGTTCCACAATATGTACCCAATGAATTTTCGAAAAATGAACTAGCAATTAACCATCCCCCACCCACGTCAATTCCTACTTCTCCATCTAATCTAAGTAAAGACCAGGCCTTACTAAAATTATGGGGGTACTTAGAAGAAAAATCGCTTACAATAAATCGAGTACCCCTTCCTCCAGACAGGTTACATGCATGGTCAATCATTGATGCAACGATTTTAGACCCCAAGCGTGTGATTGCTGCCCGGCATCCTGCCTTAGGTCAAGATTCCAGATACCTATGGAAATTTCTTACAACTGAAGAAAGAGAATCCAATATGGCAATTCTCGACTTAACTAACGACAACGACTTTCTCGAAGGCGATCTTTCCCCTTACTATCCAGAGGAAGTAGAAAAACCTAAAATATACAAAGACTTATCTGTTGTTCATGAAAGTAAAACCATGAATTCTCCAGGAATTAACGAATATGTCTATATAATATTCAAAGACTTGAAAAGAATAAAAACAGTAACCCGGTATCACTGTGACTTTTGGATTGACGGAACCGCTGTTTCAATAAAAAAATTAAACCAAATTGCCGAACTCATCGACCGCCATCGAGGAGGCATCTACATCCACTGTCGAGAGGGGGTGGGAAGGACGGGAACAGCAACCCTCGCTTATATCATGAAAAAACAAGTGGAGCGGGGATTGCTCACAGGGGCAAGTAAGCTTACCGACTTTGCACAAATAATTCTTGAAGCCAGAAAACGCCGGTCCTCACCATTTTTTGTGCATACCTATCCACAATTTCTTTCATTGATAGACTATGCAGAAAAATTACTCGCATCTCAAATAAAAGAGATTCCAAGTTTAGCTACCACACAAGAAGAAGTTGAAGAGCAAGACACAATATCAACAGCAAACATCAGCTTGCACACAGTTCCTTAACAAACATCGATATACCAAACATGATTCAAAATTGACTCTTTACCACGAAGTGGTTAAATATAGCTAGCCTGGGGTCGCTATATTTAACCACTTCGTGGTAAAGAGTCAGATTTGAGTTGCTTATCCAAAACTCGCGTTATTTATCTATAAAAACAAAAAAAACAAAGAAAACCATTTAAATTAAATATACTTTATTGCATAATTCCGAATTATTTATTTTATTAATCAATAAAGGATAAAAATGAACGCAATAACACCAAGAGTACTAAGCAATACAATGCATGCAGCCGCCTATGGAACGGTAGCAGCACTAACAGGAGGAGCTGCAGCCCTAGGAGTAGCGGGGGTAGCAGCACTAGCAAAAGAGGGAGTAGCAACACTAGGGGGAACAGGAGCAATAATGCTGGGCTTAGCAGTAATGCTAGGAGCGAAGGAAGTAGTGAAGAGAGCACCTTCTCATGTAATAGAGTCAGGAGCTCAAATGGTGCACGTGCTAGCATACCTAGCAATAGTGCAAGGATTAACAGCACTAGAGGGAACAGAAGCCACAGAACAAGATAATATCACAATGGGAAGAGAACTTGCAGTAACAAGAGGAAGAAAATCTGTAGTCATATCAAAAATGATTCTAGCAGGGATAGCGGGAATGACAGCAATAACAGCAGTAGCCCCAGAAGCTGCAGGAATAAAAAAACTAAGATTGCTAATAGTACCAATGGTACAAATAGTATGTTCAATAAAAAAAGTAGCAACAGACGTGATACAGCAACTGATGATAATAAAAATAACGGAAGCATTGGCCACAAGCGCAAGACAAACAATAATTCCAGAAGCAATGAGCATCGGGACAACAAAAATAACAGAAGCAGCAATGTTAATAATGACTGCAAGAGCAATATACGTAATAACAGCATTAGCAATGCAAGAAAAAAGAAATATAGCAAGAGCATACGGAAGAGCAGTCTCACACGAAAGAGCAGCGGAAGAAGCCGTAATAAACGAAGGAGGAAAACACGTACGATTAGCAGCAGCAATATTAGTAACAAAATTCACGGGATTAAAGGAAGAAAAAATAATAAACTTATTGTCAGCAGTAATGACAGCAGAATGTTTAGAAAAAATAACAGGAATCGAGAATCGGATGTTAAATTGGAGAAATCTTAATCCAATTGATCGTAAAAATATTAAACGCGGAGTATGCATAGGAGCTTTAGCAGGGATTGTAGCAATACCAATTGCACCGTTAATGGCAGCTCCTGCGATTATTGTAGTTGGAGGAATTGCAGCAGGATTTTTTTCTCTAATAAGAAGATAGTCATTACTTCGCCTGCTGAATCAGCTGCAGCACGATCCCATTTCTACGCGAAGCGTTTGGAGTGCGAAAGCCCCCTTTCGCTTTCACAACAAAGCGAAAAAGGCCTTCCGCACTCCTTCGAAAGAAGTCTATTTAGTGAAACAGACGATAAAGATCGCTATGAATATAATGATCCTGGCTATCTTGTCGTCGTTTTAGCACCACATTCGTGAAGTATTCCTTCATCTTTTTGATCCCGTTCTGCTCTATCCATTCCTTAAGCAGAGGTAATTCCTGTTCCGTATAGCTTGAAATCCCTGCAATGAACTTCGCTTGCACCAATGCCAGAAGCAATTCTTTATCGGTAGTAAACAGGGTGGAGTCGATGGGATCGCTTCCCAAATGGATGATTCCATTGAGTCCGAGATCATAAAGGACTACCTTCTGTTCGCGTACCCCAGGGACTTTATTTTCTAAATCGCTATCTAAAAATGCGCTGAGCTGTTTGATATCCTCTCCAGAACACAAAATCACTTCTCCTTTCCCCGTCTTACTGTCCTGTACTACAATAACGCGATGGAGAAATTCCTGAGAGCGGGCGAAAGGAGCTGCATCAGGATTAGGGTGGAGATGAAGTGGCGTCAAGTCCCGTGTCGAAAACAGCCGGTCAGAAAATTGAGGAGTAAATTGATCCCCTTCTCTCCACGCTGAAACAAAAGAATTAAACGAAAGCACCGGTTGTACCGAGCTAAAATAAGCTCTAGTAAAGAGTCCTTCTTTCGGCCATTGATAGGAATCTGTCCGTTGAAGTAATCCCCCTTCCTCTAAACTTCGCTCCCGCTCCCGCTGTGTTTCCCTTTCTTTCTCTTTTTCCTTCTCCTTTTCTTTTGCTTTTTCCTTCTGCACTTCCACCTGTTTTTGGAATCCGTAACGGGGACTCATTTCTAAAGCATCAGAGAGCAAGGGAGCCTGTCTGTCGATAATTTCGAGCAGCTCTTTTTCTAAAGCGATGCTATCTATCAACCGATTTAAAACTGGGTCTGTGCGAAAAACTTGCATGACCGGACCGTTGAGGACATCGGTACGAAGCTGCGCTACAACCTCCTCGCGCGATCTCGTCTCTGAAGGCTTTCCGTAGGCCTCATAAGGGTGATTTTCCGTTTTAGACTCGAACAGAGAAGGGACTTTTGACATTAACGCGACTACCTCTTCGTTTGTCATTACAGGATCTAAGATAACGAAAAATAGCTTTTCCATCATTTTAGCTGCGAGCTCGTTCCTTAGAGAGCGGTTGTTGTGATCTCCAATTTTCATCGCTTGAATGTAAGAGGCATAAATGAGGAGATGTCGAAATTCTAAAGGCCCTATCACATCCTGTCCTAACGCCTGTTTGAGTTTTATTCTAATCACCTTCTCATCTGCTTTATCGATCGAGAAGACGACCCTCTGTTTCTTGTCGGATTCCCTTAATCTTCCGATAGCTTGGGCAAAATCCGTTAACATCGTATCGACTCCAAAAATGAGCATAGCAACCTCTGTTGTCCCCGTTTTAACATCAGAACCACGGGTATGCGAAAGATCCCAATAAACGCTAATCTGATCGCGAGAAAGAGTCGTTTGAGCCATGGGGACAGGTTCTTTGTTTGGCGATTCGAGGACAAACCATCGATCATTTGAATCGCAATAGGCAATCCCTTTTCCTAGCTTTCTACACATTGCTTCAGCGACTGCTTTGTTCTCCCATTTGAGCAAAGCGCCGCTAGCATCGATGATCGAGCTAACCTCGGGATTTTGAAGGAGCATAGAGACTGCGACATCGATGTTGTCTGCGGTAGCGCCAATGTCAATAATGGCAATTTCCTCATCTGGTGCATGATGCTGCATTAATAAAAATAATGTTTTGGGGATACTGTCTGAAGGATACAATTCATGGAAAATTTTTGGCATCGATTCTCGGTTCCATAAGGTAGCGCTCATCCCAAAAACCCTTATAAACATGAGAGCGTAGATATAAGCATTGGAGTTGAGCTGTCGTGGATAGACCAAAATATTTGGAAATACGTACTCAGAAACTAAATTGGTAATCAGTTCATGATGTTGATTGATATAGGCCGTAATCGAGCTAATTTCACGTGATGACGGATCTCTCCTCAGCTGTATGACATAATCTTTTCCAACAAAACGACGCAATAATACTCCGGAAGGAAACGACTCTATAGGTAACTCTGGATGAAGAGCCATTTCTTTGCGTAAGTCCTCTAATAAGGCTTTGAGCTTTTTAGTGACGATTGCTTCGGGAATCCCTTTTAATAGATAATATTGCAGAGTGTAGTTGATCCGCTCTAAAGAGGTGCCAAAGTCTGATCCTTCTGCAGGGTTTCCCCTATTCGCTGGGATCACAGCATGATCTTTTTCGCTGTATGCGAAGTCGGCAATGATCCCTTTCGACAAGGTGAGCGCCGCTAAATCTGCGAGCTGTTCCCTAATTACTGCCAATACATCCCGAACTTCAGAAGGCAACTGGCCAATAAATTCTTGTACCGCAAGATCCAGGGAATTGTGTAAATAAAGCTCTACATACCCTTTTTCAGTGCTAGTCAACGCTTGAACCGCCGCTCTAACTGATTCTGGCAGCCCATTACCATGCACCATTTCGCGAATAATTTTAACCCGTAGTCCATTTTCTCCATCAAAATCTTCTTTAGTCACTTTCCCAAAAAAATTGCCGGCAAATTTATTCTCCCTTTGAGCGATGGCGATGAAAGCATTATAAAAAGCGATAGAACCTTCTACTTCCGACACTGGAAGGGCCTCTGGTTGCCCAAAGGTATAGTGATTCGATTTTAAGACATTCATGATCGAATCGATCTCATCGACAGTGACAATGCCCGATTCCCTTAAGAGGGGGAAAATTTCTCTGTAGAGACCAATTTCCTCAAGTTTAACTGCCCGTTCTTCACTTCCTCGAGGCAACACCATCGCATTGAAGACTGTCTCTGAAAAGCGCAAAAACAACCCTTGCACACTGGAGTCACTCATGAGAAGGCTTTGCCCTTCGGCGACTGCTCTTTTTAAATCAGCGAGAAGAAGTTTTAGAGCAAATGGATCTAATAATTTGTTTCGATTAATTTGCACAACATTAAGTGGCTGCCTAAAGGCTCCCCATGAAGTGCGGCTTAACTCATCTGCCATCTGCGGCAGCAGATCCGACAAGGCAACTCCAATGGCAACATGTTTGCCATCTGCATGGAGAAGGTTCATAAGCGGACCAATAATAGAAGTTTTACCGGCTCCCGTGGCAAGTCCCAAAAGATCCCCCAAAGACTCGATAATCCCCTCTCTTCCTTGACGGATTTTCAGGTTGTCTATAGCTCCCACCTGTTTACCGCGGAGAAAAGATTGAATAAAATTTTCAAGAACGAGGTATTCGCTATATTCCACCAGATTATATTGTCGCTTGCTGTGCAGTGCGGTCCCAAAATTATCGACGAGGACCTGTGGGATACTTTCCCCTTCAGCTAGCCTTGCACGAGCATCAGCCATCTGATTAATAGCTCCGAGAATGGAAAGTCTATGCCGCTGGTTGGAGACAAGAATCAAATAATCTTGCACTTTTTGAAGGATCTTCGTGAGATCCTCAGGGGTCAGCGCAGGATTGAGATGTTTTAATGCATTATCCTTGTGACGCAAATAGAGAAATAGTCCATCATCAATGGTTAGAGGCACTTTAGCGATCCCAGCCTGTGCTAGACGATCATGGGTCCGTTTTCCTCTATCTGACGATTGTTTATTGAGAAGCTCTTCGATTTCATTTTTAAGGGCAATGACGAGTGCGGATTCCTTATTTTCAGTCGCTTTCAGCTCCTGTCGAAGCTGGTCAATCGCCTGCCAATCTCCCAGTTGATACCGTTCCGCCTCTGGAGGTCCTTGATAGGTAGCAATCGAGTCTCTGATCTCCTCAAGAGTGCGCGTGGCAACAGAATCTTTAGTTTGAAAGTTAAAGATATCGAGAAGAGCCCGGCGCTCGCCGGAGAGATTTCTTGATGGCATAGCCACAGCAAAACGATTAGGCTCTTGCACCTGAAATTCCATGACCGACGGGACTGTAGGGATAGAGAGCTCTAAAGATGTTGAGGGCACGGCTGAAGTTCGAGATGATGTCGATTCAATCCAAGGAACTACCGTTCTAATTGGCTCTTTAGAATGATCGGCAGACAAGAAATGCAATCGATACACCTCATCTTCCATAGCCTTTAACAATGGATTATACCACTCCACAAACTCTTGTTTGCCTGAAGAAGCATCAATTTTAGGTACAGTATCTGAACTTGGAAATTTGTCGGGATACTCAGAAATAAATGCAAGAAGACCAGCTATAAAGTACATGAAACCTGAATCTTTAACTAAAAATAACACCCGCTTTAATTCATCGATTAAAAGCCTTTCCGGAAAATTTCCATAATCGGCCCCAGTAAGTTCATTGAGGAGTTTCTTAAGGTCCTCTTTATTTTGATAACGTACTGCATGGTAAAGATCGTTAAACAAAGACATCATCCCTTCAGGATTGTTTTCTATCTTTAAAATTGAATCACTTTGAAGGGTACCAAATTTTATCTCTCCTTCTGAAAGCGAATCAAACAAATATAGGTTCTCCACTTTGACATTTACAGTATTTGAAACTAAAGAGGACTCTAAAAGCATTTTTCCTGTCTGCAAGAAGGCAAGACGATGCTGTAGTTGTTTTAATTGGGCTTTTACCAGTTCTTCTTTTTTCGGTTCTTCTTTTTTCGGTTTCAAACGATGGGACTCAAGCTCATTGCTAATAGATTCTATGAGTATATTTAACAGAAATTCTTCATCAGCTTTCGGCAAGGTAAATACTCCCCACCTTGCCAAAGATGTCAAATATGTATTGTAGTCTTTTTCTATCTCTTTAAAATCAAAATTTCTTCGTGACGTTTTGTCATCTTTGGTATCGGAAAAAATGACAGCATTGTGGATTAGAAGAATGTTAGCATAAAGACGAACTGTGAGAGCCTCTGGCGATGCGTCCTTGTTGACAAGGTTTATTGACGAACCAATTTCCTCAAGTCTTTTTATTTCTGCTGCTGTATACTCATGCCGTTGTCCACGCATCCCTTTCAACAAGCTCAAAGCCCTCTTATAGTGATGAGACCACAAATGAATTCCTGCTAAGAAAAAACGAGCCTCTTCCGAAGGAATCACGAGTTCTCGATGATCGGGAGTGATGCGATAAATATAAAACCGGTCCCCACCTAGACGAGGGTACGACAATAGAGCACCTGTATCTAGACTGCTCCTAGATTTTTTTTCATAATCGAAATTGGGAAAGAGAACATACAAAACCCCTTGTTTTTCCAAGACTAAATAGTGACTCATTCCCTGAAGAGCTGCAATCCCCTGATTTCTCACTACCCGATACCCCTGATAGGTGAGGTGAAACTCTCCGCCTGACTCTTCTGCATAAAAGGTTAACCCCAAACGGGGAATTTCTACTTTTTCTGGCTTACTCGTCTCCTGATTGCGCCAAAACAGAATATGTTCACTCTTTTCAATATCGGTAAGGAAGTGAAGTTCACTTAAACTATTCCCCACGTCTTCAAGAATAAACGGGGTTTCCTCTCCGGTCTGCGGATCCAATCTTCTAACAACAAGTGGGCTACGATGTTCGAGCGTTTTCACTAGCGTTCCTGAAGAGATATCCATCCCTTTATTTTCAGGAATAACTAAAGCATATGGACGACTTGTTATGAAATCTTCGAGATAAAATACGCTCTGTTTTTCTTCATTGAAAACCCAAATTGTTTTACCTAATGTCAGGGAACCCATTTTTAAAGGAGCATCTTTATCTAATAAAAATGGTTTTCCCTTAATTTCTTGATGAATAAAATATTTTGAATCATATTTAGATTTTGTAATGTAATACACTTTCTTATCAGGAGAGACCAGCCGCCATCCATTAACTCCATTGGGAGTAATCACTGTTTGTGGATGTGTCGGTTTTAAAGCCTTCACAGAATCAAGAGAAGCAATATCAGCGGGTAACATTCCCAATACTCCACCTGGAGTTACAATTTTTCGTTCCAAAAGATCGATGACATAGTTTCCCCCCTTATGCGAATCATGAGGTTCTGTAGTGCTGAACCATGGAAATTGCTCATAGGGGTACCATTTAGTAGAGGTTGGAAAATCTGGGATATAATTTCTTAAAATGGAATTGAGGACAAAATCTCTTTTATCGCTATCTCCCATTACAGCGCGTATGTTGTCGAGTTGCGCAGCAACGACCTCTTGTTGCTGCATTTTTAACAGCGGGTTATCTCTTAAAAATGCTGCAATG
Source organism: Chlamydiota bacterium (assembly GCA_013287465.1). Taxonomy (GTDB): domain Bacteria; phylum Chlamydiota; class Chlamydiia; order Chlamydiales; family Parachlamydiaceae; genus JABDDS01. Next base: position 28,217 of record JABDDS010000008.1, read on the forward strand.
TCAGCTTTACTACTATCAGAATGATCCCCTTCTACTTGTCGTTCTAACTGGGTGGCAATATCGGCACGAAAAAGGTCGAGCACCTCCTCTTTTGTCAATTTTTTAGCATGTTTATAACTTAAAACGAGTTCTCGATTGAGATGATTCTTAATCAAAAGGCAAGATGGACTATCTAAAAATTGCAGAATTTTTTCTTGGACAGGGGGAAGTTGTGAGGCTGCGAGGCTTATCCCTCTCTTCTCCATTTCTGATTGGGCATAGGAGACATAATCAACGAACATCCTATGAAGATGCACTATAAATAAAACCCGCCTAGGATCTTCGAACTGTTCGAGCGCTTGATATTCAGCCAAGAGAAACCGATCAAACTGATCGATTAAGATTCCTGCCTTTGCGGGAGATTTTAAAAGGGCTTCCAGCAGCAATGTAGGCTCGAAAAGCAACCGTTCACATAGCCATTGTCCGGCCGGAGTACTCAGCTGGTCTCGATGCTGCGAAAAATAAGAAAGGGTCGCTGTGACCTGTTGAGAGGGCTCAGCACTGAGCAAAAGATATTCCTTAATCCGTTCCTCCCCAAAAGTAGCAATGGTAATTGGCTTTAAACTAATCGTTTGCGGCGAAGGGGGTGTTTGCTGTTCCGCTATCCGATTTTCGAAAATTTCCCTAAAAGAATAACGGCGCCTTTGTCCATTAAATGAAAAGATATCAGCGATAGCCTCGTCAGGAGGAGGATACTCCCCAAAAAGTTGTCCAGAATAGACTCTTACGTTTTTGGAGTTTTTGTCATTAGTCCATCTTGCTTCGGGTGTTAGCGAATCTATATCTTTTTTACCTTTTATAAAGTTTGATCCGCGCTGGTTATTGATGAGCTGAAAACTCTCACCAACCCCCAAAGAACGAGATTTTTCCCAATGTATTCTCAATTCTTTTTCAGGTGAACCTTGTAAAACTTGATTAAATAAAAAATATGTAACATAAGAGACAGAGCGAAGAGTATAAAAAATGGGAGGGAGAAACGGATACACCGAAAGGACACTAGTAGCGACTTTTTCCGCACCCCTTGTTTCTAGTTCCGTTGTCAACCTAGAACCTTTATGGGAAGGATTTAATCCCCACCGACGCAAATATTCTAAAGCCCATTGCTGAAATTCCCATTTAGCAAATAACAATCTGGGCTGATTTAAAGGCGTTTTGCTAGGTGTTCTTTGTCCATGAAATTCATTTCTTTTTTCCTCCGTAGTATAAAGAACCATACTGTACGAATCGGTCGATTCAAGCGTTTCAAATCCAAAGAAAGAGACAAATTCATCGGGGTTTTCAGCTGCCTGAGGACGACGATCCTTCCAGTAGGTTTTAAGATCGATCAACTCTTTTTCCCACAATGGATCATTCACAGTGAAACCAAGCTGGGTGTGATTAAAGATTCTCTCGAAAGAGGCCTGATAAAGATTCGGGTATGACATTCCTTCAGGAGAAAGCTTTTGAGATAACTTATCGAGTAACGTTAACAGTTTGACTTGCGAAATAAAATCGTGGCTTGACTCTGCTGAAGTCCACAGAGGGTTAGATCCTACCATCTGGTTGATGCTACGAAGAAATAAATCGCTTAACGTCCCCAACATTTTAATTGTTTCTTCCACATCCGATGATGGGACAGAATCCCAAAAATCATTTGAAGGAGCAGGTAATCTTTGAATAAAGGCCTTTGTTAATGTATAAACAAAGTAAATATCTGAGCTTGTTCTGGCATCTATATGTCCATCCGGATAAGCTTGATAGAATTTAGTCAACTGCTCAACGATGCATTCTGGAGAAAATACAATAGAAACAGCCTCTTCCAATCTTCTTAAAATAGGGACAGGATGATAGGGAGACACAACACTGCCCTTCATTTCGACAGATGAGTAAGAAACAGAACCAGAAAATTCAGGCAATACTGCCTCTGAAGCAGTTAAAGGAGCTGCTACCCTAGAAGCAAGGTAGAGTTTTTTATCGGCCTTTGTGGTGGCATGGAGGGCATGGCTAATTCCTAATATTCTACTCGTCGCCAAATGCTTTTCTGCTAGAGTAATCACCCCCTTGGCGTGCATGGAATTGGTCAATGCAATGAGCTCTGTCAACGCCTTGCGCAGGTTATTGCGTGTCACTTCATCTGTCAACAGCTCTTTTTTATGCTGCTGGTAGAAACCCACAACAGTCTTTAATGCCACCTCCCAATTGAATTTTTGGGGACGTCCCGTGTTGCCGAAATTCTGGCTAAAAACAGCCTCTAGCACCCGATAGGAGCATGTGCCTGATATTTGCGGTGCTAGAAATTCTGCAAGCGCAACATTGGAAGTTGCGCCCTTTGAAGGGGTACCACCGAGTAAAGGAAGGATACCCTCGTAGAAAGTCTTTGCACCGAATTTTTGATCTTGGCTCTGTGCCAATTCCCATAGTCCCTTATGAAAAACCATACTACTAAGTGAATCTTTAGAGACCCCAACGAGTTCTATGTAGGGATGTTGTTTGTTAAAAAAGGCCTCTTCCGATTCGACAAAGACTCCTTTCTGCCTTTCCGAACCTTCTCCTGTATTATAAATACGCACGGTATAAGAATCTTTGATATCTTTAATGACTTCACAAGCTACAGCATGCTTCGGCCACCTAAAAGGAAAAAAGAAGGAATCGCCTCTTTTTTGCAGTCCGTCGAGACTTCTCATCATCGTTGTGTAATAAGATGCAAATGGTCCTTCCAGCGCAGTGCGTATCTCGATTGCTTGCAGGACAAGAAACTGTAAACTCGCAAATGTCTTTGGATCGGTTGATAAAGCGTTAATTTTTTCAATATCGGAATTTCCAAAAATAGCCTTACAGAACCCCTGGCGATCCTCATTGGAACAGACTGGATCCTTTGAAAGAGCTTCCATGCGTTCTTTGAGCATAGCCGTTAGATAATCAAGATTCTTAACGGCTTGTCCTCCTTCGAGATCTGTGTCTTTCCCATATGCATCTCCAATCACATGAAGAAGGAGTTCATTATCGATAGGAGGAGTGGGCTGCTGCAAAAACCGATCGAGCTCTGCTAGCTGATGTTCATCGGCAGCAAATTGCATCCCTTTAGTACGAAAACTTTCTAAGTCCCGTTCTAACACCTTAATGTCTTTAATGATCCGAAAAACCTGAGAAGAATCGGGATTTACTGCTGACCGCAATTCATTGAGTTCAGAGGCAATAGCTCTCATTCGCTCTGCCAATATGTCCCGCTCCTCGACGAGATCGATCGACCATGGTAGATTTTTAGGCAGCTCTTCAAGGGACTTCAATTCCCACGCAAGGCGTTTGATTTCCCCAAAAGCAAGAGGCAGAGGTGGAGAGCTCACGATGATGGGATATAGCGAAGGAGTCGCTTCTGATGTGAATGAAAAAAAGCCCTTCAGTGCACGAAAAAAAGAGACCACAATTCCGTCTGTCCTGGATGCAGCCGAGGTCTGAGGAGGCACCTCAGGCGTCTTCAACGACTGAGGTGCCTCCTCAGTCGTTGAAGACTCCTGAGGTGCCTCCTCAGTCGTTGAAGATGCCTGAGGAGGGACTAATGGCGGCTGAAAAAAACGATCTAAATGTCCCACGACACTGCTACCAAGCTCTAGCGCCGTAAAAACATTCGAAAGTCTTGTTTTAGAACGATTGCTGAGATTCCACGGCTCTGTCAGCACATTGAAAAATCCTTTGATAGCCCCACGTGCCACCATCATTACCTTATTTTCTTTTCTTTCGATTCTTTCGACGGGTGCTTCATCGATAAGGGCACTTAATTCTTCATCAGAAAGAACAAGAGGCAATTCCGGTGAAGGTGCTAGAAGACTTAACTTATCAGTCCATTTTTTGTTTTGTTCCTTAATTTCATCGACGATAGTGGGTAAAATGCTTTTTGCTTTTTTTAATCCATTTTCTATCCGAGAAAGAGATTGTTTAATGGCCGCCCATTGGGAAAAAAGATTTGAGTCATCGGCTAAAGAGGAAATAAAATGAATCCTTTTTTGTCGCTCTCGGATCATTGCAAGTTGAATATCAAGTCCTATAGCTACCTGTGAAAGCATCGCTTCAATTTGATTGCTCGCTTGTATAACCTTTCGAAGCTTTATAGCAATTTCCTCTCGAGATCCCCCTTCTTCCGTCTGCTCTAATTTTGCACGCTCTTGTTTCCATAGGGCTTTAAGCGATTTTATTACACCCCTGACATCATTGGGGAGAAGCTCTAACCACTCATCTACAGTGTTTTCAGTGATCAGACTCGAAATTTTTAATTTTTCTAAAAAATGATACTGATAAAGTTCAAGCCCTTCTTTTTCTTCCGCATAGGAAGTCTTAGATATTACGAGAGCGCAAATCTTATCAAACGCATTTATTGCTTCGGTAAATTGTGCAACAGATGTCAAATTCAATTGGCTTAAGGAATCGGCATGATCATTATTGCCGACTAAAAGTTGCACAGCCGTTTCTAGTCGTTCTTCCTCAGGAATATAGAGCGATTTGAATGTTTCCCACTGTGGGCTAGAAGGAGGGTCATTGGATTGTGGCTGATGCAAACCTGAAGGATTAGATTTTGCGGCAAGTGGTAACGCCGGCGAAAAATCCCTTCGCTGCGGAAAAAAAGCCCCTTTTCCAATTAAAGACATAACACACTCCAGATTTAAAACGAATTTTGAGCTGCCTATCCTGTTAAATTTTCATTACTTCGCCTGCTGACATGCTTCCATCACCGTCTCCGATAATGTTGGGTGGGCATGACAGCTATGAATGATATCATCAAGGGTCGCTTGTTTATCAATTGCAAGGACTCCTTCCTGAATGAGCTCTGAAGCATGAGATCCAATGATGTGCAACCCAAGCAACTTCCTTGTCTTCTTCTCGGCAACCACCTTCACAAAACCTTCTGTCTCCCCACTGCAACGGGCACGTCCATTCCCGCGAAAAAAACTGGTCCCAACCGCCACTTCAAGACCAAGGGCAATAGCCTCCTGCTCACTAAAACCAACGGAAGCGACTTCAGGATGAGTATAAATGACACTTGGAATGCTTGCATAATTCACTTTAGCCGATATTCCCGAAATGATCTCAGCGACGGCGACCCCCTCATGAGAGGCTTTATGAGCCAACATCGGACCATCAATCACATCGCCAATCGCATAAATATGAGAAAGCGATGTCTGAAAATTTCCATTCACCACGATCAATCCATTGGGCGCCAATGCTACTCCGACAGATTCGAGTCCTAGTCCCTGAGTATAAGGACGACGACCAACAGCAACTAAAACGACATCAGCATCGATAGAAATTGCCTTTCCCTCCTGTTCAACAGCGATGGTCATTCCGTTGCCAATTTTTTTTCCACTCTTTACCTTTGCTCCTAACAGAAACTCCATTCCCTGCTTCTTTAAAGATTGCAGCAGTTGCTTACTTAACGCTTGGTCCATTGTCGGAGCTATTCTATCTAACATTTCAACAACGGTGACAGCAGATCCCAAACGACGATAGACAGAGGCAAGTTCTAGGCCAATCACTCCGCCTCCAATGACCACTAGACGTTTAGGGATCTCTGATAAGCTGAGGGCGCCAGTAGAAGAGACGACAATTTTCTCATCAAAAGGAAGAAAGGGAAGCTGTATGGGTTCTGAACCAGTTGCAATAATAATATGAGCGCTGCTAATTGTTTTCTTTTCATCATTGGAGGTGATTTTTAAAGTGTTTGGACTAACAAACGTTGCCTTACCTCTTAAATGCTCAATACCGGCTTGTTTAAATAACCCAACGATCCCTTCGATGAGTCCTCCAACGATCTTTTCCTTTCTTTTCATCATCGCTTTGAAATCAAAATCTAGCTGTCCTATAACAATTCCATGGTCACTAGCCGACTTCTGCAACCATTCATAGCGTTCAGAAGACTCCAATAACGATTTCGATGGAATACAGCCTACATTAAGGCACGTTCCGCCTAAGGTTCCTTCCTTTTCAACACAAGCAACCTTTAATCCAAGCTGCGCAGCTCTAAGAGCTGCTACATATCCACTAGGACCAGATCCAACCACAATAAGATCAAAATTCATTAAGAACTCCTTAAAAAACAAGGACAAACGACGCCAAGGACCTTTAAAACGGGGGTCGGCCTAACCCTGTTACCACGCGAAGCGTTTGGAGTGCGAAAGTCCTCTTTCGCTTTTAAATGACAAAGCGAAAGAGGACTTTCGCACTCCAAACGCTTCGCGTAGTAAAATATCGTTATTCACCTATGCAATCGCCTCTTAAAGTCCTTATAACTTAGATTTCGAGGAGGAGTCGCGAAGGTGCTTCCAAACAGTTTTTAATATGCACTAAAAACGACACAGCTTCTTTTCCATCTAAGATCCGATGATCATAACTCAATGCCAAATACATCATCTGACGAATCACAATGGCATCGTTAACGACGACGGGACGTTTCATAATTTTATGCATTCCCAAGATCGCACACTGAGGTGGATTGAGGATAGGAGTAGACAACAACGATCCATAAACACCTCCATTAGTGATGGTAAAACCACCTCCTTGTAGATCATCAGCCGATAATCCCCCTTCACGTGCCTTCTTCGCATACTTTTCGATTGCCTGCTCAATACCTGCAAAGGAGAGCTGATCGCATCCTCTGACCACAGGGACGATTAACCCTCGATCAGTTGCGACGGCTACGCCCACATCAAAGTAGTGGCGATGGACAATCTCATCGCCATCAATATACGCGTTCACTTCTGGAAATGCCTTCATTGCCGAAACGGCGGCTTTAATAAAAAATGACATAAAACCAAGACGCACGTTATGTTGTTTGACAAAAGACTCTTTATAAGACTCCCTCAGCTCCATAATCGCTGTCATATCAACTTCATTAAACGTTGTAAGCATCGCTGTGTGCTGCATCACATCGACCAAACGAGTCGCAATCAATTTGCGCACCTTCGACATTTTCTGCCGTACCTCCGTGCGTGCTCCTATTGATTTGACCGGGGCAGGGGTCTCTGCAGCGTGAATAGATGGAGATGGAGGTGCCTTTTCACTTGCAGGAGAAAGTAACTCAGACACAAACTGTTCCTTTTTCACTCGAGCTTCGCCACCAGAATGCGGTGTCGGGGCGTTCTTAATTTTCTTCTCTTCCGGAGCTGCTGGGGTTGTCGTTTCCACTTTAGGAGGAGAAGCAGGAGTTGCCACATTAGCACTGTCAATAGAACCGATAATTTGTCCAATTTTAGCAACATCATCCTTAGCGACACTCCATGTCAACACCCCTGCGCATGGGGCATACAACACCTGATTCACTTTGTCGGTTTCAAGCTCTACCAATTCATCATCAGTAGAGACACGCTCCCCCGCTGCTTTAAGGAATGTCCCAATTGTCACCTCTGAAATAGACTCTCCCATTGCAGGTACTTTAATTTCTATTTTCATGCGTCATCTCTCTATTTTTTTGCAAAAGCCTCTAAAATTTCTGCCAGTTCCTTCTTATGGGTGGCATGTGATCCTACGGCTGTCGAAGCACTTTGCTCACGGCCAACATAACTCAACTTTATTCCATCTGGAAGCAATTCAGAAATAAGTGGTCGAATATACCCCCATGCCCCCATATTACTGGGTTCTTCCTGAACCCACAAACACTCTTTTACTTTCTGCTTTTCTATAACCGATTTTATCTTTACGGTGTCAAGGGGGTACAGCTGCTCTATACGCACAATCATGCAGTCGTCGATACCCTGCTTTTCCCTTTCGGCGATTAAATCATAAAAAACCCTTCCGGTGCAAAAAACGAGACGTCTCACAACTTTTGGTGGGTTAGGATCGAGCAAAACCTCTTGAAATTCCCCTTGTGTAAAATCGGTAAGAGAACTCACACATTTAGGATGACGCAACAATGCCTTAGGGGTGAATACGATCAATGGCTTACGAGAAGAGGACAATGCCTGACGACGCAACAGATGAAATAGCTGCACCGGAGTTGTAGGAATCACAATACGCACATTATCATGTCCAGCTAATGAAAGAAAACGCTCCATCCTAGCAGACGAATGCTCTGGACCTTGCCCCTCATACCCATGAGGTAAAAATAATGTTAACGCCGATTGCTGCCCCCATTTCTGCTCAGAAGCAACAATAAACTGATCAATAATAATCTGAGCTCCATTGCAAAAGTCCCCAAATTGAGCTTCCCAGATCACCAAAGCACCGAGATTAACGGCGCTATATCCAAATTCAAATCCTAAAACGGCATATTCAGAAAGGGAAGAGTTATAGACATCAAAACGTCCCTGAGAGGGCCTAAGAAAACGCAATGGAACATAACGATTTTCCTTAGCCTGATCAACAAGCGAGGCATGTCGATGACTAAACGTCCCTCGGCAAGAGTCCTGCCCAGACAAACGGACATCGATTTTTTCGACCAATAGAGTCGCATAGGCAAGTAATTCACCCATCCCCCAATCAATCGGTTTACCATCTTTAACCATTGCCACACGTTCTTTTAGCAATGAAGCAATCTTAGGATGGACTGTCAAATCGGAAGGAAGCGCACACATTTGCTGCCCTACTTCCTCAAGGGTCTTTAGGGGAACTGCTGTAGTCGGTTTTTGAACCGAAGCTCTATTCTCTTTCTTTTTTTCTTCTTTCTTTTCATTGGAAATTTTGTTTTTCTGCATAGAAGATTCTAGGAGGGATTTAAACTCTGCCTGCAACGTATCGGCCATTTGTCTTTCAATGTGCCTCTCCCCAATCAAAGTATCCAAATACAGCTCTCTAATATTTTTTTTCTTCCTTATAAACTGATATTCTAGAGGCTGTGTGAAAAAGGGTTCATCCCCCTCATTGTGCCCATATTTGCGGTAACAATTGAGATCGATAAAAACATCGCAATGAAACTTCTGCCTTAAAGCAATGGCCAACTTAACGGCATAAACACAGCCTTCAGGGTCTTCAGCATTGACATGAAACACCGGAGCTTCAAAAGCACGCGCAATGTCAGTGCAATAACGAGTCGACCGACTATCTTTTGGCAGCGTGGTAAAGGCTATCTGGTTGTTAATGACGATGTGAATCGTCCCCCCTGTAGAATATCCCTCCAAACGGGAAAGCTGCAATGTTTCATAGACAATGCCTTGGCCAGATAAAGCTCCGTCTCCATGAATGAGAATAGGGATGATTTTCTCCTGCTTATCATCATTGCAAAGAATCTGACGTGCTTTAACCTCCCCTTCAACAACTCCATCAACGGCTTCAAGATGACTTGGATTAGGCGTCAATGTGACCTTCACACGTTTTCCAGGTTTAATTTCTACCTCAGAATAAAAACCTTTGTGGTACTTCACGTCCCCTGTTCCCTCTGAAGAAGTAGATACATATCCCTCGTCAAACTCAGAAAAAACATCGGCATATGACTTATTGAAAATATTACACAAGACATTGAGACGCCCTCTATGGGCCATCCCAATAAAATACTCTTCGGCACCACAGGCTGTCCCCTCTTCCAATAGTGTAGCCAACATGGGTATTAAAGTTTCAGCACCCTCGAGGGAAAAACGCTTTTGTCCGACGTATTTGGTATGAAGAAAAGACTCAAACACTTCAGATTTATTTAAATATTCTAAAATTTTTCGTTTTTGATCAACTGTAAAGTTATTTTTAAAGTGGTTAGATTCAATCCGTTGCTGCAACCATTTCTCCATGACAGGATTTTCGAGTCCCATGTATTCAATCCCTATCTTATCGCAATAGGTTGCTTTTAATGCATCGACAATGGCTACCAAGGGAGCCTCTTGTTCCTTCAAAAACCCATGGGTAGGGAAGTTACGTGAAAGATCGAGACGATTAAATCCCAAATGCTCTAAACTCAATTCATTAGGTTCCGAAATGGGAGATGTAGAAAGAGGATTCGTCTTGGCACAAAGATGACCGTACATGCGGTAAGCTTCTATCAGGTTACATAGGCGCCAAGCATCACAAGAAGTTTCTGATTCGGGAGAGCTTGTTGTAATAGACTCAGGAACACTATCTAACGCACCAAAGATTTTTCTCCACGAAGCATCGACAGAGGTAGGATCCTGAAGATAACGAGCATACATTTCCTCAAAAAGACTAGGATTTTGACAGCCGCTATCGATCAGATCTTCCGATTTCATAAACACATCCACAAAATACGTAACGTTATATTACTTACTCATAGTCTTTTGAATTAATAAAATCCAGTGTTTTTTTGACAGGGAAAAAGCACCAAAGAAGCAATTGCATAAGTGAAAAATAAACATTTTAGATAACGATATTTTGCTACGCGAAGCGTTTGGAGTGCGAAAGCCCCCTTTCGCTTTATCTTAAACGACAAAGCGAAAGAGGACTTTCGCACTCCAAACGCTTCGCGTAGCAATAGAAAATTGTTAAAACGTGGTTTACCTAGCGCATTTTATCAATTTACACCTTTAATTGCTCCCTAAAGGACCTTAAAAAACGCGAATTTTTGGTGAGTTATCTTTAGTTATTGGTAGTTATAGCAGGTTTTTGCTATAACTATATATAACTTCAGATAACTAGTTAGGAATCAAAAATGGCCCCACTCAAAGCCCCCTACTAGCCCTGGCAGCTGGCGCAGGAAAATCATCAAAACAACTTTTTAATTACACACCTGATCATTTTCGGACAATTTTTCGCTTGCATTTTAAATAATATTTGTTATAGAATCACTTCAAAATAAAATAATTATATCTTTATAAAAATTTATCGATACAAAAAGTAAAAATGAACGCACTAAATAATTTTAAAAACAGTTTATCGGCTGGTGCACAAGGAATTCAAGATTTATATCAATACCGCCCTCCTAACTATGACATTGCATGTGGAATATGTCGAATAGGTGCAATTTATTCAATAAATGCATTAATGCTTATCGCTGGTGAATCTCGAGTACTTCCTCATCTAATTCCTCTAATAATATCGACTGGGGTTGCCATGCTAGAAATCCCCAGTTTAATACGGTCGAGTAGGTTAAATAAAATTGCTGATGATCAAAGTAAAAAAGACGTTGTATTAATATGTAGAGCCACATCTGATTTAACTGGAGGGGCGAATAAACTATCTAGCAAAGAATTTGAAATTTTTAAAAAATTAGCACAGACCTGCTCAATCGTTTCAAAGCAAGTCGATACTGTTGCAGATATTAACAATGCAATTGATAAGATTCATCGACAAGGTAAAAAGATTAAAACATTGTATTTTAAAATGCACGGATGCCCATATGCAATTGCACCAGGCAAAGAACACATCGTTACCGTAGAGGATGATAAAATACAAAATGTTTGCGTAGATAAAATTTCGTTTGAAAAATTAGACCCTGAAGCAGATATCATTTTAATGGCATGTAACGTCGGTAAAGATGTTCCAATTGGTCGTTTAAATATCGCAGACTACTTCCAACTTTGTGCAGGACCACATAGACGAGTATCTGCCCCGAAGGCTGCAATAGCGAGTAATGGAATCAATCAAATAGTAAATCCAAACAGCAAATTCGATTACCGCTTTAAGGATTTGTCAGGAAACGATATTACTAGCGACATATCCTACCCAAAGGTAGTGGAAAAGAGAAGGAAAAATAGAGATTATATAAAACAAATTTCTCTATCTACACCTCCAAGTTCCTTTTCATGCATCGATAGAATCCGCCTCATTTTAGAAGTTTATCGAGAATCGATGCCACCTATAGTTCTAAATCCCTATTCATTGGTAAATAATATTCGCTCTATTTTCATATAGAGTCATTCTTGCTGTGATTTCTTCCGAGTCCGACCCGACATTCTAACATCAGAGCACAGAAAATTAGAAAATTTCAACGCGAATGTTGCGGCATGAAAGCAAGATATCAGAAAATTTCAACGCAAAGGCGCAAAGCCTTCGGTTCTTTCAATGTTTAGTATGTCATAAAATGATTGCTTCGCAAGCTCAGCAATCAATATCTTCTTCTAAGTGGGGCCCCAGGGGCCCCACTTAGAAGAAATGTATTTTTTAAGGTCCGAGCTTGCGAGGAGCTTAAAAAGTTCGATACATCAACTCAGGCAGCCGAAGGCTTTGCGCCTTAGCGTCTTTGCGCCTTTGCGTTAAATTTTCCGGTATCTCACTTTCATGCCGCACAGTGTTTGCGTTAAGTTTTCCGGTATCTCGCTTTCAGGCTGCAACTTCTCATGCTGCAACACCCGCATTAAACGCTCTTATGCCTAGATTTCGAACTGATTTGTCTAATTAACGACGATGAAATCGCGGATCATCAGCTGAATGCTCTGACCTTGGAAATTATTGATTTGTGGAGTAAAAGCAACGCGCAAAAGAAGGTTGTTTTTACGAAGCATTGGACTGCTAGAAGCTCTGCCAAAAGCAATCCCCTCAAGCATCCTCTCTTGCTGCTCCAGGTAGAGCTTAAGATGTGTTTTGCCTGTTACTTTTGGCGGCCATGCCTGTTTAGCTTCACAATACAGCACTGGCTGTGGATTCTCATTGCCAAATGGTTCCAAAAGCTTCATCGATTCCATAAAATCAAACGTGAGATCTTGGAAATTGACTTCAGCGTCGAGATAGAGCTTTGATTTTACATCAACGGCCTGGAGTTTTAAATCAGCGGCTTCGATAAAACGTCTTCTAAACTCTTCGATATTGGTCTCTTTAATCGTAAAACCTGCAGCAAAATCATGCCCTCCAAAATTCACCAATAAATCGGAGCTCTCCTTTAACACATCAAGCAAAGGAAACTCAGGAATCGAACGCAATGATCCTTTGCCAAACTCTTTATCGAGTGCAATCACAATGGTAGGGCGATTGTAGGCCTTAGAAAGACGGGTAGAAAGAATTGCAATAATACCTGGGTGCCATTTGTCGGACTGAATAATAATCGCTTTCTCTTTCAATATCTCAGGATTCAAAGTAAGGATATGCTCCATTTCTGCCGACATCGTACGCTCTATCTTTTGTCTCTCAATATTATTGAGGTCTAGCTCTTGCGCCATATTTTCAGCCATTTGAGCATTGCGAATCAGCAGTACTTCAACGCCCTTCTGAGGATCATCAATCCTTCCTAAGCTATTCAAGCGAGGTGCTATTTTCGTCGCTACTGTAAACGTAGAAAGAGCATTGAGATCAACTCCACAAACACTAATGAGTTTTGCCAGTCCAATTCTCCTAGTCTTTCGCAATTGGCGAATGCCATAACGAACAAGAATGCGATTTTCCCCCGTCAGAGCTCCCATATCAGAAATCGTTCCGAGGGCCACTAAGTCGAGATACTTTTTTAAATCAACTTTTTTAATTGAAATGCGTCCTTCAGAAACCAACTGGTTAGTAATTCCATGGGCCAATTTAAATGCAACTCCAACACCTGTTAAATCGCGGTTGGGATAAGGATTATTAAAAAGTTTTGGGTTTAAAGTGGCAACGCAATGGGGTATTTTATCGGTGGGCTCATGGTGATCGGTAATAATGACATCAATATTCCGCTCTGCCACTTTGGCGATTTCCGTTGCTGCAGTGATTCCGCAGTCGACTGTAATTAAGAGTTTACACTCATTCTTGATGGCATATTCCAATGCCTCGACAATAAGGTTTTGTCGCGATGATTCCCTTTTAGAAATATAGAAAAATACGTTGGCGCCAAGACTCTGCAAAAACTCTGTCAACAGGGCTGTCCCGGTCATTCCATCAACATCATTATCGCCGTAGACAAGAATGTTTTCTGAGTCCTTAATGGCCTTACACACGCGATCGACAGCTTCAGGCATCTCAGCCATAAGAAAAGGATCATGCAAGTCGGGAAGCTTTGCATACAAATAATTGTGAATATCGCTTAAAGAGGTAAAACCACGAGAAACCAAAATCTGAGCAATAACAGGATGGATCTTAAATTCTTTGATAATGCTTTCTTTTAGTTTGGGGTCTACCTTAGGGTAGACCCACAAAGACTCTTCATTCACATGGTGCCAAGAGAGCATTATATTTCCTTTTTAGAGAGAGCAGCTTCTTCTTTTTTCATTTCACGGTTATGGAAATAAAGCATCACAGGGGATGCGATAAACAAGGAAGAAAACGTTCCTACAAGGACTCCGATGGTCATCACTAGGGAGAAGGCAAAAATCGTCTTCCCTCCAAGGAACACAAGAGCAAGCAACACGAGGAGTGTTGTTCCAGAAGTCATTAACGTACGACTCAACGTCGTATTTAAAGCTCCATTAATGATCTCGATAAATGGCATTCTACGATGCAATTTTCGATCTTCACGGATCCTATCAAAGACAATGATTGTGTCATTGAGGGAGTATCCGATAATCGTCATGATGGCCCCGATAACCTGAAGATCGATTTGTACTGCAAAGCCCAATCGATGGAACATTGCCATCACACCAAGGGTAATGATGACATCGTGGATCAATCCTACAACAGCTCCTAATGCATAAGTAAACTCAAAGCGAAGTGTAATGTAGAACAAAATACTTGCTAAAGCAATCGCCAAGGCGATAAGCGCATTGTCACGCATTGTCTCTGAAAGCTGACCACTCATGATTGTCCAATCTTTATCCAACACGTTCAACTGTGCTTTTTGAATGGTCAAACCACCATCCTGCAAGGCGTTTACGACCCAACTTAGACGCGGGTTTTCCTGATAAGAATAAACAATAGCACTTTCCGTCATTGACTCAGGAAGATTGTGGAACGGATGCCCCAACTCCTCCATGCTCATACCAAATTGAAGACGCAATTGATTAGGACGGCTTAGCTCACGTACTTGAATATCACCTGTCGTTGCTCCTTTAGCGAGCAGAGCATCGGTAGCGAGTTCTCTGTAATTAGAAACTCCTGCCTTATCTTCCACATCGACAACAAGAGAGTACCCTCCTGTGAAGTCCATTCCCAACATTGTGTTACGCTGAGACACGAACAAGAAGGAACCTGCAATCATGATAACAACTGAAATAATGACAGCTTTCTTTGTTTGTGCCATGAAATCAAAACTTGTATGTCCAACAAACTGTGCCATGTCCAATCTCTTATGGGTTGGATTCTGCACCCAGCCAGCAAAGAAATAACGAGTCATGAACAACGATGTAAACATCGAAGAGACGATACCAACAATCAGTGAAACGGCAAAACCTTTGATTGGTCCTGAGTCGAACTGAATCAAAATCAACGCAGCAATAATCGTCGTGATATTTGAATCGACAATCGCACTAAATGCCTTGCGGTAACCGGCCTGAATTGCCGATGCAATCCTTCCAGAAATGGCAAATTCTTCTCTGATTCTTTCAAAGACAAGAACGTTTGCATCGACGGCCATTCCAATGGTCAATACGATACCTGCAATTGTAGGCAAGCTAAGAGCGGCACCAAGATTTTGCAATACTCCCCACATAATGAGGATGTTGAGTAAAACGGCACATGAGGCAACAACGCCAGCAAACCGGTAATAACCAACCATCGCGATAACGACGAGCAAGACGGCAACAACGGAAGCGGCAATCCCCTTAAAACGCTCTTCATGACCGAGTTCAGCACTGACATTTTGCTCTGACAAAATTTTCGGCGTAAAGCTCAACGATCCTGCTTTTAAATCAGCAACAAGTTGATTGATTTCTCTTTGTGAGAAACGACCACTAATCGTTCCACCGTCGCGCAATGCTGCTCTCAATGCAGGCTTACTAATCACAGAGCCATTGAGAATCACAGCCATACGCCATCCACGTCCATTTGTATACGCATCTTTAGCTGTACCGGCAATTTTATCTTCAGCAAATTGCGATGTCCATGCATAAAAGTCATCTCTCGGACTTCCACTGTCACTTGCTTGAGATCCTTCATAAGAGCCTTTCACAGCAAAAGAAAGAACATTCCCTTCGGAAGGATCATAACCAGCCATAATATTGGTAAGACTAGAACCTTCTAAGGCATAATTATGGAAAACAAATGTCAACGGATGAGACTGTCCTTCCCACTCCATGAAATCATCACCGCGCATCATGCTAACAGCTGACAATGTATCATCAAAAGAAGAAGAGACGTTGCTGTTTTTAGGGTTAGCTAAACGGAGTCCATTATCCCACAGTATTTTAGAGGCATCGCTGCGTGGACGGGTCTCTTGTCCCTCAATGGAATCTGCACCAAGATGCTGCCAAGCAATCTCATTGATACTTTCTATATCCTTGCGGTTAGTGACGACAGCTTCATTCCACACATTCTGAAGGAACTGGTTGACAGAGTCTTTAAGCAATGGATTTGTCGGAGTGAACTTTTCGTTGACGATATGGAAGTACATCGCCGAGGCTTTAATAAGCTCCGCTGCAGATAGCGCTTGAGAACCTGGAAACTCCAAGATAATATTATTGTTTTCTATGCGGATACTGCGCTCTGAAACACCCATCTTATTGATACGAGTATAGAGCTCATTGACAGCTTGTTTAAGGTCGTCGGGATCCGTAACAACGCGGTTGTTATGGTCTCTAAGACCAATGCGCACTGTCTTTCCTCCGGAAAGATCCAAGCCCCACTTCAGAATCTTGCGATCATCACCGCGAAAATACTTCACAAAACTCAACTTAAAGTTTTCCCAGTAGACATTTTTTGTTGGAGCAGGAACGAGATACTTACTTGTCGCGTTGAGATCGACTTGAGCAGAGTTGTATTCCTCTCTCCATTTTAGGAGATCTTCTTGAATTCGATCTTCAATTTTATTCGTTGCGAGAATGCGTTGCTCCACATCTGTGAAATCGAGCACTCCATAACGTTTGCTTCCTTTCACAACAAAATTTTCACGTGTGGCTTTTAAAACATTGCCATAGTAATCGCTAAGCTCAAAAACATAGTCCTTGCTAAATTGACTACCCAACCCAAAAGAAGCTCCTGAATAACCAATAAAACCACTTTGCTGCAATAGGCTTGTCAATTGAGTGATGTCTTTCTGAAATAGTTGGCTTGCTTCGCTTTCCGGCGTCTGCTGATATTTTTGGATCACTGTATCAAGACCACGAGCAATGATATAAACGGATCCTACGCGGAACCCTGGAAGCGGCGCTTCCTCACTTAATGAAGGAGCATAAACAACTAAACCTAATTTCTGATCTTCTGGCTTCAACTTCAAAAAAGAAGCGTAATCGTGAATGGGGTAAGCCTCTCGATTTAAATCGATATGTCTTGGCATCCAAGCTGCTTGCAGTTGCTGCTTCAGCTGTTGTACTTGTTTTTCAGCAAGAGCACCGAGATTAAGAGCTAGAAAGCTCTTTGCATCGGTAAGAGTATTCAGTGCTAGAGAGAAAGTTCCTTCGTTAGGAAGGAATGTCTCATCGGCAATGCGAGAGGCTCTAGCAACCTCGTTAATAATAAATTGATTCACTCGCTCTTTCTGATAAGCTGCTACCTCTGTGTTCTCGACGCTAGCACGCAATCTTTGTAAGTCGGGATAAAATTGTAAACTAATCGTATCATTGTCCCAGTCAATCACAAGAGCTTGAACAAAAGGATTACGCCCTTCCAAATCGAGAACTTGAACAGAGGTTTTGTCCGATTGTCCTTTTTTAAGAGCCGCAGTCACCTGAGCAATAGTCAACGGCCGCTGTGGATTTTTGAATAATTCATTGTTTTTTCGGATAATTTCCCCTGCAGAGTCGAGAGATTTAATCTGACTGTCCAGTAAAACAAGCAAGTGATCCTGTCCTGACTCAGAAGAGGATAGGCCCTGTTCTTTAAGTTTTTTCTGCTCTTCTGCAACAGAAACTCGCTGCGTTTTCAAACGCTCTTTCAATCCATCCACCTTAGTCAAAAACTTCTGAACGATCGCAGCATTGTCGCTCTCATTACTTTGTGCAAATGTCGAATTGTAACGTTGTACAATGACTGGGCTGCTTTTACCAATGATCATATCGGCATCGACGAGATCTTTCGCAATCATAATGATGATGTTATCGTAAGAGGCATCGGAAGGACTCTGGACAACAGCAGCCATTTGCTGCCCTGTCTTACTTGGTCCCCCAAAAGCCAACGCAATCTGCGCTGCTCTGTCATAAACGAGTTCACGATAGAAAGGAGCTACATTTCCATTGTTGTCTATCCTAGAGGTAAACTGGAAAAGGGACTTTGTCTCCGCAGGAGTAAAATGCATATTAATTTGACGAGAGACGACAACTTTTTCAGGTACTTCAACAACGCCCTGATACAGCTCGAGTTGCGCGGGAACAAATGTCACCAATGCGCCGGCTCTAGGGAGAAACTGGCGAAAAAGATCAGCTTCAGCGGCATTTTTGAATGTCAACTCAATCAGTCCGGGACTCCCCTCTTTCAAAGCGATCGTCGTTGGATGCACACCTAAAAGCTTGCTGAAAGATGACAACCATGTGATCGAATCCTCTTCAAGGGCATTTACACGTTCTAAAGCATCTTGAGCAACCACTTCTGCGCGCGGCTCATCTATTGGAGCTCCTAATGGCTTAGTGTAATAAAAGACGGTCGGCAAAATGTTGTAAATAGTTAAAATGAGAACTGCAAGAATGAGATAAAACTGCCAGCTTTTTTGTTTTTCCATAGCAAATCGATTCCTTATCATCAGATTGTTGAAAATATTCTATATACTGAAAAGAACAATAACAAAATACCAGAATAGAGGAAAGAAGAAAAGAACGAAAAATGAAAATTGACAAGATATACACACTCACGATACCGACATCGAAGAAAAATTAAAAAAAATCTCTAAGCCAATGAGAGAGATGATCCGGAATGCAATTGAAAAAAAATTAACCGTCAATCCTATTTCTTTCGGAAAGCCTTTACAATATAGTTTAAAAGGTTATAGAAGATTGAGAGTTGGAGACTATCGCGTAGTCTACACAATTATCGATGACAAAGTTCTTGTCTTTATCATAGATATAGATCATCGCAAAGCTATCTACAGAGATAATTAAAAAGACAAACGACACCGAAGGATTCGATTATGGATGAGGAGAAATATCTAAGATGTAAATCTGCTTTTTTCCTGGTCCATAAACCCAAAAAACACAGAAAGCGCCGGGAGTTCTATTTTGCGCTAACAAAATGTTACAAATCAGTGTTACAAATCAGTTGCATGTAATTTAATTTTAGTATATAATGGCAATTGTAGAATTAAAAATAACAATTAAATATGAGGTTTAAAATGGGTCCATGTTTTGAAGCAGCAGCTAGTGGAGCTAGTACTTTCGCACAATTTTGTGTTAATGCAGGAGACGAAATAATAGAATTTGCAAGTAAAAATCCTGCACTTACTATTTGTACGTTAGCTGCAGTAACTGCGCTGGCAACAATAACATGTGCTTGTCATTATAGAAAACAGAATGCTGTACTACATAGACAAGTATCTCAACAAAACGCACGGATAGGGTTCGATGCTATGCAAATACAAGCACAGCAAGCAGAAATCACTTCGCTTCGTACTAGAATAACACGTGGAATAGCAGGTCTAATTGGCTAGTCTTAGTATTATTCATGGCTAAGAAGTTTATAAGAGCTTCTTAGTCATCATGCTTCATGATCTTGGGAGAGCAGAGGGGTTAGGGTCAGGGGTTAGGGTCAGGCCTGCAAGTCTGCAAGTTGATGCACTCTCTTTCAACTT
>JABDDS010000009.1 GCA_013287465.1 Chlamydiota bacterium
GCAGCGAGCGGAAAGCGGGGTAATGGCGACATAAATAAGTGCGCCCCGGCAGTGGGCGCAGGAAAATTACCAATGTACAACTTTCAATCACACCCCAGCAATTAACAGCAATTGGGTGTAATTAACATAAAATTTTGCGATAGTATTCTGTCGACTTATGGTAATATTTTTTTAATCTTTCAAGCTGCGCGTATTTTCTTACAAAACATTCCCTGACAGATCCATTTGCATATGTATATTTGGTATAGGAGCAAAATTCAGTATGATTCCATGTGCTTTTGAAAGATTTAGCGCATTTAGCTTTAGTGTAGGGGTGGTTTAAGTCTGCATATGCATCCCACGTGAGATGTCTAGCCTTGGCTTTTTTGCAACAACTCCACTTCTTATTTATCATTTGATAACAATATGTGTGCATATGACTATCTTGGAATGACAATCCTGCCCTTTTAATGTATTGTAAACAAGAAATAAATTCAATAGACCTCAGTAAACAGAGATGAATTCCTGTAAGTTGTTCGGAGTATGTTTCCTCCTCAGAAATAGCAGAGGGAATCCAATCCTTAGCGCTTGGAAATGCTTTTAGTGGTAAGTTGTCTAGCATTAGCGGTACTGCACATAGGAAAAGTGATCGATTTTTTTCTAGAATTGATAATTGTTCTTCCAGCCAATGTTCGTCATCTATTTCTAAATCACCATCAGTAATCATGACATACGGGTGAGCTGTGATAAGATGTAAATGATCGGTTAAAATTAACTCAAAAGCATTATTTGAAATGTTTTTTTCCATTAACATGTAGGATGCTATTTTTTTCTCTTCCAAAAGCTTTAGAATTTTTTCTCTATTTACAGATGTTGTTATGCTTTTATTTTCAATGACATGAATCTCAAGCATTGGGTTTTTAATAAGAAAATTTAACGATTTTTGAATGATTTCCGAATCAAAATAAATGAGAACAAAAGTTGGTATTTTCATTAGATCTTTTCATTCTTATCATTTAAAAACTCTTGCTCTAACTTCAATAGTAAAGTACCTCGAGTTGCGTTTCTCACTTGTTTTGCAGGAGTCCCGCAGACAATTTCGAAAGAATTAACCGATTTTTTAACTAAACTTAAAGCCCCCACAACGCCTCCAACATCAATTTTTACATTTGGGAGAACTATCGATCCAGATCCTACGAGTGCATGTTTTTCTAATGTGACAGGACCATTCAGCACTTTCTTGTACTTAGAGGGAACTGTTGGATTTGTCATATATCCCTCGACAAAATCATCGCTAGAGGTAAAGAGAGAGACACGAGAGGAAATATTGGCGAATGAATTTAATACGATCTTTCCTCCCCCTCCAAAAAGATAAGAGCCGGCGCCAACGTGAACGTGGTCGCCAATGTGGATTCCCTCTTCACCAGCGCTTAAGAGACAGAAGCAATCGATGCGAACGTTGGATCCAAGGAATATTTTTTTAGGGTTAAAAAAGACGACAGAACGGTGGATGTTGAGGTTAGAACCCATTCCACCAAGTAAATTTTCTAGTTCTTCTCTTTTATAAAAATCCATGACACTACCAATTTAAATCCTTTTCATAACCAAAATTAATCAGGAATTGACCCATTTTTTCCTTAAAAAGAGCTTTATGAAATCCATTAAAATATTCGCTCCATGAGCCGATTTTTCCCTCGCGAAAAGTTGGTGAGTCGCCAAATAAATTTCCACAAATAAGCTTTATATTTTGAGTAGCACAAGAAATCTTAAGTTGTTTACACAATCTTTTTATAGAAATTTCCTGCAATCTATCATCTCCCCCTCCGAGACTTCCTACGAAATCTTCAAATCTAGTGATAATGATATCGCTAGAACGAGACTTCAAGATATTCGCAAAAATGGCAAATTGTTGCATAGGTACAAGTTCTTCTTCAGGGCTTTGATATTCCATATCTATGATGCATGAGAGTCGCGTATCGAAATCTGCATCTTCACCCAGAATAAGATCCAGCTCTCGTTTCCTCCAAAACACATATGAGACGCAAACGTCTCTAAGATCTCTGACATGTAAAACTATTTTATAATCGTGTTCTTCTGCATAATTTAAAACATCAAGAGCGTAGTTAGTGTGACATATCGGTATTTTATTATCCCTTTTACAAGATTCAAACCATTCATCGATGTGTGTTTTTGACTTATCTTCGAAGATGTACCCCATCCCTCCATCAGGACACAGCTTCCCTTTATGAAGCAAGCCTTCCATCAGTTTCAATAGAAGGTGGGTTCCAGATTTTGGGACTGTGACGAGGCAAAAATCATATTGATCTTGGATAAAAAGCTGAGCAAAAGAGCTACTTTCAGCAACCTGCATGACCAGCCATAGACATATAAAAACATAATAGCTGAATAACCTTTTCAGATTATACCGAAACATATTTAACTCTCTATTTACCTGCAATGTACAACACGCTTTTTGGACTAATTCCATGGCGATTGAATGTTCCTTCTGGAAAATCTGCTGCGGTGTACTGAGTCACTTTAAATCCCTGAGCTTCTATTAACTCAACAAATCCCCGTTTAGAATACAACCGCACATGATCATCTTGGGCATACAATTTCCAACGTTGGCTTTCAGAAGTAGACGAGGGATCTTCGATTGTTTTATCAATAGCAAGAGAGATCGGGGCCATCATAATAACCCATCCATTTGGGGCTAATACGCGATAGAGTTCTTTGACAGCTTCTTTATCATCTTTTACGTGTTCAAGCACATGAGAACAGATGATTGCATCAAATGAATTATCTTTGTAGACATCCATCTTACAGATGTCTACTCGATCGTCTACGTTCTCCATAAATAAATCACAAGATCTATAGTTGAATTGCTCCTGACTTTTTAGCCACTTTCCAAGAGGAACAGAAGGAGCGATATCTAATAAGCGCAAACGGGCCCCTGGCGAGTGTTTAAGAATCTTTTCCCTTATAAATAAAGCATATAAGCGATCTCGATCACTTGCTATACATTTTGGACATGTGTAATGATCGAGTTCTAATGTTTCAAATTGATCCAATGAATGAAAAAAACCATGTTTTTCAGTCATTTCAAAATAGTATTTAGGAAGTGGTGTGAATGATTTGGCATGGCGATCACAAACGCAACAGACTTTATACTGCGGGGCGGTGAATTTTTGCGTTTTCTGTGCAAATCTCTTTTTTTTCCATAGAGCCAGTCCCTTTGCCTGTACTTTTTTGCACATTTTCTGTAGCAACAGAAAAGCCGTCATATAAAAATGCACGCCTTGCGTTGCTTGAGGTTCATTTAAAAAAATTTGATACTTACCGCTTTCAATGTTGTGTTCCCCTTCTGAGTAGAGGTTGAGCTGTTTCATCGTTTCTTTTATTTTTGGGTCCCCTAATAAGGTGTGTAATGTCTGCAGTGCAAATAATCGATAGGGTGTTTTGGCGGCCACGTCAGGGTCTAATGCTCTTTGAGCGATATAAAATGGCAATAAACTTTCTGGATTTCCATTCATTGATTTTTTAAACACTAGTTCATATTCACGCACAGTATCGATTTTTAAATAGTGGGGAAGGATTTGAGTAAGCTCAAATAATACTCTAGCGCTATTTGCCGGATTAGAGGCACTGGTGTTGCGTTCTTGAGGCAATATTCTAAAGAGAGTCAATTCTTGTTGAATGATATGAATAGGATTTTTTGTTTTATAATGCATCAACAGTCGAACCCAAAAATCAAAATCTGGGAGCTGCCTCAAACGGGGATCATAGTATCCAATTGTCTCGTAACATCGACGTCGCACCATCATAGAAGGGTGGCAAAGCACATTTAATTCGTAAAAAAATTTGTGGAGCCATTCTTCACGGCTCCGGTTAAACTGATGAAAACACTCTCCATAAAAATGCTTGTTTGAATCTAGTCTAACACCATTTTCATCTACGATTTTAGGAATTGCGGCAACAGCTAGAACATCGCGATGCGCATCTAAAAATGCAGTTTGAATGTTCAATTTATCTGGTAAAAAAGCATCATCTGAATTCAAAATAGCCACATACTCGCCCGTTCCCATTTGTATGGCACGATTTAGAGCTATACAAGCACCTTGATTTTTTTCAAATACTTCAACAGTAATTCGAGGGTCTTTAAACTTGCTGATCTCTTTAACAGTGTTATCTGTTGACCCGTCATCGACAATCATCAATTCCCAGTCGCTGTTGTTTTGTCGTAATACGCTTTTTATAGCTTCTCCAACGTATTTCTCATGATTATAAGATGCCATAGCGACAGTCACTTTGGTCATTTTACATGCTCCTTAAAAGCACATGGCTAAACGAGCGAATGAGATGACAAATTGTACGTACACTTTCGAGCTCTAACTGACCGTAAAGAGGCAGTGCTAACACCTCCTGCGCAACCTTGTGTGCGATCGGTAATGTGATAGGATCGGCAGAAGGCAACTTTTTATAACAGTCGTAATCGCTACATAACGGGTAGAAGTACTTGCGCGTAATGACATTATATTCCTTGAGTTGTTGATGAAGCTCATCGCGCGAAATTCCAAATTTATCTTCATCAATTCGAATGACAAAGTATTGGTAGCTAGGTCGCACGTTTGAAGGCGTTTCCAACAATGTAATTCCATCTACTTGGGATAATTCTTCACGATAAATATCGATAATTTTTGCTCGGCGTTGTCGTTCTTCTTCAAGGTGACACAAATTCATTAATCCTATCGCAGCCTGAATTTCATTCATTTTGCCATTAATTCCCGGTAAAATGACTTCACTCTCATTTTTAATGCCGAAATTTTTTAATAAATCGATATGTGATTTGAGAGATTTGTCATTAAAGGTCAGGCACCCCCCCTCTGCTGTATGGAAAAGCTTGGTTGCATGAAAACTGAACATAGAGATATCGCCAAAAGTGCCGATTCCTCTACCATCGATTTCAACTCCAAAGGCATGAGCGGCATCATAAATCACTTTTAAACCATAACGATTGGCAATGTCTTCTATATGTTCAACATTGCAAGGAGTCCCATAAACATGTACCGCCAGGATTGCACTTGTTTTATCTGTAATCAACGCTTCTATTTTAGAAGCATTGATGTTCATTGTGATCGGATCGATATCGCAAAAAACGGGTGTGAGTTGATTCCAAGTAAGGATATGGGGTGTTGCAGGAAATGTAAAGGGGGTTGTAATGACTTCGCCACTGAGATTTAGGGCCTGACAAGCAGTAATCAAGGCGATTGTTCCATTATTAAAAAGAGAAAGGTAGGGAACATTTAACGTCTCACACAGCGCTCGTTCTAGCTCCTGGTGTTTAGGACCTCCATTAGTGAGAATTTTACTTTCCCATATATCCTCAAGCAAGGGGTGTAAGTCTTGGAGGTCGGCAAATAAAGGACGAGTCACATAAATCGGTTCTGAAAATGGTTCAAACGACATTGGCACTCCGTAAATTAATCTCTTTGAGGATATTGTCTTGAGTCGCTTCTAATGAAAAGCGTGCATCGAATGTTTCTTTTGCTTTGACTCCCATTTCGATGCTTCGTTGCGGGTTATTGACAGCTCCGGCAATCGCATCGGCTAAAGAGTTTACATTATACGGAAAACACAAATATCCATTTTCTCTATCGGTGATAGCTTCGACACATCCATCGACATTTGTTGTGATGATCGGTAAAGCAATAGACATTGCCGTCAGTAATGCGATGGGCATACATTCCATGGTTGAAGACTGAATAAACACATCAGCCTTTTGATAAAATTCATCTAATTGACTTGGGTCTACAGAACCGATCATTCGAATGCGGTCTTTGTGTTTTGATGTGACAACTTTGAGAATGGTGTCGGCTAAAGGAGGAAAATGGGAGCTATTTCGATCGGGAAACCCCACAATTGTCAATGTCACATCTTTCGGAATTCTATTTTCATTTGCGCATAATAAAAAAGCATCGATAAGGGTGTGGGTGCCCTTTCTCGCCGAAGCAGAACCGACGGAAAGCAAGCTTTTAAGTTCTTTTTTCTCTTTGTGTTGAATAGATTGAACCGGAATTCCGCTCCAGTACATCACTTGACCATTTGGAAATTCTGAATACTTCCAGGCTTTACGCGTCGCTTCAGATCCAAACCAAAGACGCGGGGGGGAAATTTTCTTTGCCACACTCATCAATAACGCAACAATTTTACCTACGACGCCTTTAGTAACAGCGGCGGGAGGAAATGATTCATGAATATACCAAATAGGTTTATTCCAAAAACGCATTAAAGTAAGGAAAAATACAATGGGGCCGCTCATAATACTATTGCTAATGACTTTTCCTTTAACCCGAAAAAGTGCAAACATTAACAACAACGGTGAAATTAATTTATAAGTTAAATTTTTCTCGAATTTCGAACGATCAAAAATTGCATGTACAGAAAAACCTTGATTTTTTAATACCTGTTTCATTGGTCCATCGAGAATAGCAATAATCTTAGGAGCGTACCCATGAGACTTTAAACATGCAGCTAAATCCACAACAAGCTTAGGAGCCCCTGTTAAACTAAGTTCATGGGAGATTAGTGTAATCGGGATTAGTTTCTTATTTTTTTCACTTAATAGATTTTGTTTTTTTTCAAACGGAAAAAGAGGTTTATTTATTTTTTCGATATAAACGTCTAGCCCTCTATCCATATTGAGTTTTAAACGCCATTTCAAAAATTCGGAAGGCCAATACCAATGACAAGGAGCTTGTCGATTTATCGGTGGCTTTGCAGAAATATTACAAAGATATTCTCGATATATTTCTGTCCACTCAATTTCTGTCAAATGTTGAATTTTAGTCGCCGTATTATCCCCATGCACCCGATAAAAATAAAGGTTTTCCTTAATAAATAAAGGTTCTGTAAAAATCAATGCACGCAAAAGGAAATCAATATCGTGGGCCAGTTTTAAGTCCTTAAACGGACCTACCTGATTAAAAAGATGGGAAGAGAAAAACAAATTACCAGTTGATACTGCAATATTACTTTCCAACAGACAAAATCCAATCGTTGGAGTGGTAAATCTAAAAAGTTGAAATTGGGCATGTTCATACCAAGATACCCATCTATGGCCGGGCGAAAGTGGTGATCCCTTATCATCAACACCTACAACACGTGTAAATGCGATCTGAGCTTTCGCAGCTAATACTTGTTGAAGAAGCACTTCTAGTCGAGTCAAATCATAATAATCATCTGAATTAAGAATTGTCAGCCATTCTCCTTTTGCTAGCGATAACCCCCTATTAATCGTCTCATGAGCTCCTCGATTTTCTTGTTTAATAAACTGAATCTTTCTATTTATTTCTTCAGATTGATTCCAATTAGCAATCGTAACCTCTATCTGAGCGCAGCTTGCATCTTTTGAACCATCATCAATTATAATGATTTCTATGTTGGGGTACGTCTGATTTAAGATGGAAAGCAAAGCTTGAGTGACATACTTTTCATGGTTATAGACAGGCATAATCACAGAAATAAGTGGATAGGAGGAAGTCGTAGTCATTTAACGTAAAGATTCCCACATTTTTTGAATTCCTTGCTCTAGATCAATTTGTGGGGTCCAGTTGAGGATCTGTTCAATTTTCTGATAAGATAATAAACTCCAAGTGGGCGATGGCAAGGGACTAGACGAAAATTCTTTTATAAGAGACCTTCCTGTGATCGACTCAATGAGGTCAAAAAGTTCTGCAAGAGAGTATCCAGTACCTGAACACACATTGAACACTTGACATTCGCCACGCTTCGGGGGGCGTTGAATGGTTAAGTTGAACGCCTTAGCGACATCATCCAAATGGATATAATCTCTCACACTTTCTAGTGAATCGACAATTGTTATCGATTCATTTGCCAATAACTTTGCCAGTACGACACCGATCACCCCTTGCGCACGTTCTTTAGAGAGCAAAACACCGTAAGGATTACTCACGCGTAAGACAGTTCCTCTGATTTCGTACATTTCACAGAATAAGCGGAGATAATTTTCTATCGCTAGTTTATGAATGCCATAACTTGAACGTGGGTGTGGTAGGTTTTCTTCTTTAGCCACGACATCTGGAGCGGAGGCCTCATACATATTTCCACCAGTGCTGCAAAAAACAATATGGCCACCAGGATTTGCACGGGCATAAGCCTCAAACAATTTTATAGTGGGAACCAAATTGTTTATGATATCCTGTTCCATATTAAGGTTGGAACTTCGAGGGTTGCTTTGACATGCCAGATGGATCAATGTAGGCGTGTTTTCAATAAACGATTCTAAGCTTTCGATTTGCCTATAATCGCCACGAACCCACTCGACATCTAATTGAGAGGTATTTTCTGTCTTAGTTCGCCGGGTCAATCTTTTTTGCGGGGAGAGAAGTTTGTCGACAATATAGCTTCCAACAAATCCTGTTGCTCCTGTAATAGCAATCATTATCTTGCCTTATGTATTTAAGAGTAGGATGATGAGGATTTTACCACTATTTTGTCAAATCTTTTCCATTCCTTTGTCACACATCGCTTCTCTTCCGCGTTTATCCCGTCTTATGCATAGTAGTTTAGTTTCGGCATAGGCGTGGCCTGCTAGAAAAAACAGAAGGCTCATTGGTTTATAAGCTAGATAGGCATCAAAAAAAATCATATTAATCAGAAGAACGATGACAATCCATTTAAGTTGCCTTGTTAATTGACAAATTGAAGACAATAATTTCCAAAATAAAAAACACCCAATGATCCCATTTTCAGTTAAAATCCGTAATATCCCACCATCAAGAGCGAACGGAGCGACTCCTGGACCAAGTCCCTGCAAATAGCATTCTGGATGGAGGCAATATGTTTTTAATGTATGCATCCACTTATGAATACGCAACAACCAACTTGCGTCATAGTCACCAATTTCTACAGATTCTACGTATACAATTGGAGTAAAAATATCTATTTCTTCCCAGGAAGAAAAAAACATTTCAATATTCTTAAAAGAAAAAAGGCCGCTACTGCGTTCGAAAACCGAATTGGTGTTTGCAATAATAATTGATAGAATAATTGCATTTGCAGTCAAAAAGGCTCCTGCAATTACCCAATCGACTAGTTTATTTTTTTTTAGTTCCTCCCACATACGAAAAAGAAAGGTCACGAATATTGCAATAATAGCTATTCGCGATCCGGACATTATAATGAACATGGCGGTCACAAAAAAGAGCAAATAGAGAAAAATTTTATTATATGCAGCCTGCATATGGGATGGAAATTTGATCATCCTTCTTCTATTTTCACTATCATCATAAGCGAGAAAACAAAAAACCATATTTAACAAAAGGCCTGCTTCTGAAGGAAAAGAAGCAATACCTGTGACACGTTCAGATGTGGTTGAAATAAACCCGTAGCCTGAAGAAAATCGCCCAAGGATTCCCATTTTTTGTAAGATCATCAAACTAACATTCCAGAAAAAAAACCATTTAATTATCGTGCTCGAACGAAAAAATACCGAACAAAATGCTCCAATATAAAAATATAAAAAATATTCAAGCATTCGAAAAGAATAAAAAATATTGGATTCTGTATGAAGTACATTCAAAGCAACAAGAATTTTATTCGAAAAGAAAGACACCAAAGAAAAAAAGGTAAAAAGAAAAACCCATTTTTCAACCTGACACAGTCTCTTTTCCAAAGAAAAATGTGCCCAAAACAGAACGATGGAGAATAACAGCATTAGTATATCATCAATGCGAATACCAGCAGTTTGGTCCGCAGAAACTTGAAACAAATTAATTTTTGGAAAAAAAAGCAACGGCAAGTAGAGCATTAGAATCAATAAAACAGAGAATTTATCGAAAAATCGGATGGTTAGTTGGTTATCTTTCACTAAATGCACCATTTCAAAACATAGTTTCTCATGTTTTTGGCGAAAAATCAAGGATTATCTTACGCACTTTTGGTTATTTTTCAGACAAGAAATATTAATTGTCGAGGAAATACAAAAAAGTTATGGTAAAGTATACTGCGGGGCGGTGAATTTTTGCGTTTTCCGCTGCGTGAAAGCTCTCGCGGTTCGACGATCGCAAACGGATGAATATTAATAATATTGATCTGTTTGCGATCGCTCGAACCCCGAGGCTTTGACGCGCGCAAAACGCAAAAATTCACCGCCCCGCAGTATATATGCTATTAAAACAGGGGTTTATGTTTATGGTAAAATCAAATCATTCCGATGAGCCTAAAAAAAAAGAGGATTCGGAACCAGCATCCACAATGCATCTTCAAATTAAAACGGACGAGGTATGTAACTACTGCAAGTTGCACTACAAGGAAATCCTTGCTTATGGCCTGCTGATCTTGGGTATTTTCCTTTTCTTCTTCGAATCTCTCTACGGAGGGGTTTTGGTGGGGATGATCGCTGGTATCTATTTCGGCGATCCAATCGTTGCTTATCTCATCAAATGCAAAAAGAGTCTTCGTCCTGAAGATATTGTACGCCACCTCATCTTGGGCGGTGTGGCGCTGACATTCTTTATCGCGGCGCCGTCTGTTTTTTTGGGTGCTGCAGTAGCTATTATCCTTAAAGAACTTTTCCTCAACGCAAAGTAAATGTTTCCTTAAGGAGCGGTAGGATATCGTTAAGAAATGACTGAACATTCTGAGGAATTAGCCTCAGGATGTCTTGTCGTTTCTCCATAAGAGCTGGACTACTTTTAAATAGGTATCCCATTAACTGTTTCATTTTGCTGATTTTGGTTTTCTCCGGCATATCCAAGGGCATTGAAGAGAGGTAGACATCGAAATAGCGAATCAGTACACTCCACTGTGGCTCATAGGGGACTCCCGCAAAATGGGCTTTAATCTCATGAAAAATAAAGGGATTAATAATACTGCCTCTTCCAACCATCAAAGCGTCACATTTTGTCTCTCTTAGCATCTTTAGGGCATCGTCAACAGTTAAAATATCCCCATTTCCCACGACTGGTATCTTAAGCAATGACTTTGCCTCAGCGATGAGATCCCAGCGAGCTGGCGGTGTGTAGCCATCAACTTTCGTTCTTGGATGAAGGGTGAGGTACTTAATGCCACTTTCCTGCGCTGCCAAGAGGTTTTCCTTAAACAAGCTGATATCATCAAATCCAGAACGCAATTTGGCAGTGACGGGAATGGAAACAGCATCGACCATCTTCTTAGCTATTTGATAAAGAAGATCGGGATCTTTCAATAAGCTAGATCCAGCTCCTCTTCCCGTCACGGTATTCGAGGGGCACCCACAATTTAGATCGATACGAGGCGCTTTCCGTTTTTGCATCTCGCAAGCCATATCGGCCATAAGATCGGGATCAGATCCCATTAATTGAGCTGCAAGAGGAATTGGCGCAATTTCATTGGCTTGGTACTTCACCGCCAAACTCTCAACATGAGCATTGGTTGGGACACGCAAAAAATCCCTCACCCCCTCATCAAACCCTCCAATAGAAGCCATCGCTTGACGAAAAGATTGATCCCCGACCCCCTCCATAGGAGCTAGGATGAGATAGGGACAACCTGAGGAGTCTTTAGGTAAAAAATTCATTAAACTTTTATAGGAGTATGATGCTGTCCAACCTGTTTTCTAGCTCTTACCGCCTCTGAAGCCCGAATAAATTCAAGCGAATCGCTTGGCATGCCTTCATATAAATAGTTATGCACGAATTGGTTACCATTAGCCCATTCGTTAATTTGTTTAAAAATCTCCACCAGTCCTCTTTTTTCCATTTTAGATTTGAGGATACCGAGTTTTTCATCATCTAGCACTTCAATATCAATAAGATATAATCTAACTCGACCATTCTCATCGATCACATATATAAAGTTGTCTGGCCGCATATCATCGATCCTTGGACTGCCTGTTTCAAAAGCAATGCGAATCTCATTTTTTATTGAGCGCAACATTTGCTGTGCCAATGGAGTTAACTGATCAATTGGTATATTCTTTCCTCTCCACCCTTCACAGATCTCTTTAACTGAGTTCATCATTTTTCTCTGAATGATAAAATTCCCACCTTCAGCTTCAGGGTTTGGATTGATAATTGGCAAATTAATATAGATGCCATTTTCTGCCAACGCACTTTGTATTGCTGGATCTGCATAATACTTAGCAGATTTTTCATCTCTAATACCTGTTGATTTTGCGTTGCCGCCCCCTTGGACAGGAATATCTAAAGGAAACTTAAATACAACCTCTGAATATCGAAACACATTGCTAGCTTCAGGATTCGCAGGATCTGGGTTGAGGTTTAAAACACCATCAGGATTCTTCCCTTTATTAGAATTAAATTCATACACTTTATGATAATTTCCTATACCCCTAAGATTCACAGGAATTGACGTGCCATTCAACGACACACACAAACCTAAACCACCTTCTGAAGTTGTTTCACACTTATTAATCGCAACTGGAATCAATTTAGGCTTAGGTTGGACTTTTAATTCTTCTTCCCTTTGTGGAATACCAAATAAATTACACATTCTACGATTAGAGGAAGGAGGAGTCCGTAATAAAGAACTACTTTTCATCGGTGAAGAAAAAGTTGATGACAAGGAAGGACGAGGAGGAGTCAATGACCAGGACAAACTCTCTGTCATTTTAGTTATAGGTGAAGCAAACTCCGCAGTAGATAATGACAAAGAATCTATACCAGCAGATGGGGGATTCGATGAAAAAGAAAGTTTTGAGAGTTTTTTAGGAGATGAGAATTGATCAAGAGATCCAAATAAATTATTTACTTTCTGCTGTTGCTCTTCTGAAATACTGTTTCTTCTTTTAAGTTTACTAGTAAGTTTATTAGGAGCTCCTGGACATTTTAGCGATGAAGAGGAACTCATTGGTCGCAATGAAGGAAAAAAATCTTGGTCAGGAAGCAATAAAGAATAGTCAGGGGCTAGTGGATCATCGGGGGTGGGTGAACTATCGGAATTATCCGGGGACGATGAAATAACTTGAGATACACTTGATTCCCAATCCCAAGAAACTGGTCCTTGAGAAACGAAATCAGTTTTATAAGAATAACCTTGAATTGACATACACACCTTTTAATTATTTATTTTAAAAACTAAAATTAAATTAAATTTTTCATATAACTTAAATCACAGACGATATTAGCATTACCAAAGTAAACTTGCAATAAAAATATAAACATAAAAAAAATAACCACACTAGCATAACTAGAGGGATTACTGCGAGGCTCGTTCTACCAATAGCCTGAGTACAGCATGATATGGAACGACTATCCAGCTTTGGAAATATGAGTAAATAGTTTGAGAAAGAGATGTAGGTTTAGAATGATTTTGAGAGGCTATTAGCCTGCTGAAAGTGATATGAAAATCTGTTTGATTAATAGATTGAGTGTATTGTAAGTAGTTGTAAATGCAATCGCCTTTAAAGTAAAGAGCTCCTATTTTTATTTGCCTCCAGAGTAGTTTAGGTAATTTTTCTTTAATATATTCAGGACATGAAATATCTATTTCCAGCTTAGGGAGAGAATCAACTCTTTTTCCCGATTCAACAATAGCAAGCTGGTCGTAAATAATCCCCTCTCCGCCATCTGTCATGTTAGTAAAGTAATAAGGAGAGTCTTTAAGAACATCTTCAGCAGAGCTAATTCGCTTTTGGTTATAACGTCCATCAAATAAAATCCAAACAACCTGATATCCCAAAGAAGCATAATCTTTATTTCTAGATTCTACTTCTTTAGCAGTAATTGGGGAGTACTGAATTTCAAAAATCAGTTTTTGCGGCAACCAGGCGACATCTGCAACCCTGTTGATCGATTGAAAGCGATGTTCCAAATGAGCTTCTCCATCAGGTAACAGATCTCTGATAAAATACTGCGTTACCAAATGAGCCATCCCCTTCCCATCTTGACGACATTCTCTGTTTGGACTTGTATGATAATAATGAGGCTGTCTGTGCAATCCTTTGCGCAGACGCACAGAACGATGACATTCTAAGCAAAAATAGTCTTGATGCTTACGTGCTTCGCGAGCAAATGTGAGTCTTTCATTTAAGTCCAGAGCACACAGTTGCATCTAATATCCAGGTTCACCGTTAAATGTATATAAATTTTCCGTGTGGGTAACATCAAAGTTAGCCTGAGAAAATACCTGAAGAAGGTTGATGATCTCTTGATGGCTCACGGCTTTTCCTTGTTCGTTGGAGATAAAACGACAGCGCCATGACTCCACACAGAAAGTCTCCGACATCGTATCAGGCCATACCCGTGCACCGCGGTTAGTGATCATTGAAAGCTTGAGAGGAGACGTTTTAAGGGCCTGCAGACTCAATTGAAGCTCTTCTGTCCGGCCATTAAAATCTAAAAAGAGATCGACTCCCACAAGTTCCTTCTTTTGTGTTGCCCCTTTCTTTTCATTATGGGAACCCGCCAGATTTTTTGGCGTGGAATAGTGCACTTCTTTTAACAGTTTTGGTTTTTTGCCCAAACGGTCGATCACTGCCTTGGCGAATTCTTTGGTCCCTACTTTTTGCTTGCTTGTCCCCTCTTTGTAGATGTCATAAGTATGAATCCCATCTTCAAGCGTACATAACCATGCGTTGTGAATCGTGGCAGCGATTTCTGGCAATCCTACATGAACCAGCATCATCACAGCAGCTAGAAGAAGTCCAGAGGGATTAGCTAGGTTTTGACCTGCCCTTCGAGGTGCTGAACCATGGATAGCCTCAAACATAGCCCCGTTGACACCTATATTAGCAGAGCCCGCTAACCCAACGGAACCCGCAATTTGAGCAGCGACATCAGATAAGATATCCCCATAAAGATTGGGCATCACGACCACATCAAAGAGTTCTGGAGTATCCGCCAATTTTGCAGCTCCGATATCGATGATCCAATGTTCATTTTCAATTTCAGGATAATGGACGGCAATCTCATCAAAGACTTTATGAAAAAGACCATCAGAAAGTTTAAGAATATTGTCTTTGGTAAAGCATGTGACTTTTTTTCTACCGTTAGCACGCGCATACTCAAAAGCATAACGAACAATTTTTTCACATCCAGGCCGAGTCATGATTTTAAGCGCATGGTAGGTGTTAGGGGTCTGACGGTATTCAATGCCTGTGTAGAGGTCTTCTTCGTTCTCTCTCACGACCACGACATTCATGAGTGGGTGCTTAGTGTCGACGAACGGGGCATAAGAAACACAGGGACGTATGTTTGCATAGAGTCCTAAAGCTGTTCTTATCGTTACATTAAGGCTTTTAAATCCCCCTCCCTGCGGTGTTGTAATCGGGGCTTTAAGGAATCCTTTGCTTGTACGAATGGCGTTCCAAGTCTCTGGTTCAATACCCGTAGGATGTCCTTTGAGATAGACTTTTTCACCAATCTCAACTTTCGTAATAGCTAGAGGGGCGTCCGTTGCTTTAACGATGCTTAGAACGGCCTGCATGATCTCCGGCCCAATACCGTCTCCTTCTGCTATTGTAATGGGAATGGGGATGGGGTGTTTGGACATGGGGCCTCCTTCCTATAAAAACTGAATTTGATACTATTTTTTGTTGATTTAGTCGTCAAGTTTAAATTCAAGTTATTGGATAGTGAGAGTGTAATTAAAAGTGTCAGTTGGCAAATATTCAAGCAGCCGAAGGTGTAATTATACCACGAAGTGGTTAAAGATGTTAGCCAGGGGTCGCTAATTAGGTGGATTAAAAAGTAGGTTTTTAAGCTCCTCGCAAGCTCGGATCTTAAAAAAAAACATCCTCAAAGAGGCCTCGAGGCCTCATTGAGAAGAATGAATTGATTACTGAGCGTGCGAAGTAATCAATTCTTTATCTTATATATTCATGACTGAGTCTAGCAATAACGATCCTACATATCCTCCCTGATCCTCTCTATCCTGTTCTGGTTTATCTCTGAAGGCAGAAATCACCTGCCTTTCCTTTGCGCCTTCGCGTCTTTGCGTTTAAACCATTCTCATGCAAAATGTTGCGATTGTACATTTTGTCAACCTACAGTTTTAATGCGCCCAGAAAATCACATTTTTTCACAATTTGCTTGTGAAAAAAAACGACAATGCGTAGACTGAGTCATTATTTTACGAGGGCGTATAGCTCAGTTGGTAGAGCGCCTGTCTTACACACAGGTGGTCATAGGTTCGAGTCCTGTTGCGCCCAATCTGTTATCTTGTAAAATACACTCCATGCGGGAGTAGTTCAATTGGTTAGAGCACCGCCCTGTCACGGCGGAAGTTGCGGGTTCGAGCCCCGTCTCCCGCGCATTTCATAACTAGCAAAAAGACAAAGGACCTTAAACTGGACTTTGCACATCTAAAGATAAAGGACAAACGACGCCAGGGACGCCAAGGACCTTAAGGACACCAAGGACATTCTGGCACATCCTTTAAGGCATGTATGGAACCTTTGTCCTTGACGTCCTTAAGGTCCTTGGCGTCCTTGGCGTCGTTTGTCCTTTTAATTTCTAAAGATAAACACCAGTTCTTCCATGAAAGTGGAAGACCGTTTGCGCTGCTGGCGCTCCACAGTGAAATTCTATAGGACTCTGAATTTGAGAAGGATGGAACCTTCTCACATCCAAGATATTTCGGAACAATTTAACTTGTATCTCTAAGGGAATTTTAAACCAATGGGGGTAATGTTTTCCTGGAATAACAAGAACTTGCCTGTTTAGAGAAAGTATAGCACGACTTTGATCGTCGAATTTTTTTACGACTTGAATTTTAGAGTCGTCACAAAAGACACATTATTAAACTAGACTCCTTTCCTAGGCTTGAATTAAAAACGATGCTTCGTCAACGGTCGAGAATTGATAGTACGAATAGTATCGATTCGGGTCAAAATGGTTCAACGAAAAAATTAAATCGGAAAAGCGGGCAGAGACACGGGCACAGGTAGAGGCACGAGATTTCAGTTTCGAAAGAAGTTTAATGTTGGCAGAGGTAAAAAAACATTCACATATTTTCCACATTCAGGATATAATCTTTCCGCAACAAGATATAATTTTATTAAATAATCAAAAAGGAAAAATCAATGGATCCAACAAAAACAAATACACCTTCTGGATGTAGCTTAAATAATCCATTTCTAGAGGTGCGAGGTAATCTAGACGGAATGTGCTCCACTATTGTAAACGGCGTCAGCTATACGGTCATTGATGTTGCGACACCTCCGATAAGGGCTGCGGTGCCTCAGGTGGATTTATGGGACCTATCACAACGACTCTACAGTCGGGTTTCTTCTCAGCCTTCATTGCCACCAGCCCCCTCATCAGCAGCCCCTTCAAAAGATAGTGATTTGAAACCAACTCCAGATCTCGCTCCTTCAACAGCACTCGTAGTGAAGAAAAATCCGTGTGCTGAAGGTCACTGTAAATATAATACACATTTGAACGCAATTTCCTCTGAAATAAAAGAAAGTAAAAATATAAACTTCATCAACTATTTGGGACGAGAAAAATATCCCGTCCTTGAGGCAATTATTCATAAAACCTACAAGAAGAATAAATGTTGCTGTTCGTTTAACCTGATGAAATCTCTTCTAACATCTAACGCCGATCCTAATCAAACATCTTTTTATGACACATCCCCCCTATTTTTGGCAGCTGCGTATGGGCGTTTTGACTACGTAAATCTTTTGCTTGAAGCCAAAGCCAAAGTTAATATTTGGGATCCCGAACCCGGCTTAACTATTCAAGACTCCAGTTTTCCGGACGACTCCTTTAGGTTTCATCATGCAATTAATACGATGGTACAAGATAAATCTGTGAAAATGCTTCAATTGTTAGTTGACAATGGATTGAGATTACCTCCTAGTTTTCAAACGATCAGAGAATTAGATCCTGGTCATAGCCCAGATTATCAAGAAAATGTCATAGCTGTTCGAGCATCTCTTGATACTGTTATAGGAGAGTCTA
Organism: Chlamydiota bacterium; assembly: GCA_013287465.1. Lineage (GTDB taxonomy): Bacteria > Chlamydiota > Chlamydiia > Chlamydiales > Parachlamydiaceae > JABDDS01. Next base: position 17,907 of record JABDDS010000009.1, read on the forward strand.
TAAAGGAACGTCACCTGATTCAAATAATTACGGACTGTCTTTTTGTAGCCGTACCAAAAGACAAACAAATCAATCAGGACACGAAAAAACCTTAATCAATACATTTTCAATTCGATTTCAAATTATAGGGTCATAGCACACCTGTTGTGCGCTCCTATAATTTGAATCGAACAATTCCTTAGAATCTAAAGGATCTAGAATGTATCTTCAGGAACAGGGGCGCCGCCATCTTCGAGGATTTCAAGATTCACGCGAATTCCATTGCGACTCGCCACCGACATTAACAGGGTGCGGATTGCATTAATTGTTTTTCCTTTTTTGCCGATGATCTTACCAATGTCAGATTTTTCTACCGACAATTCAATGATCAATGTTTGGGTACCCCCAATCTCGTTGATTTTCACCTTATCCGGGTGATCCACCAAATTCTTAACTATATAAGCAACAAATTCTTTCATGTTTCGATCCTTGTTCAAGTGTGAAGTTTAGTTTCTTCCTAAATCCTACGTTAAAGCATTCACTTGATATTCATCCAGAAAAAAGTATTTTTTGCGATAAAAAAGTTATTTTTCTCTCTTAAAATGAGCCATTCCTTCATAATTATGGGCTATGAATGAAAATCAAGACATTTCCCGACGGTTACTCGATTTAGCGGTAACTTGTGGTAGAAAACACAAAAGCACTCAAACTGGCTACCTTCATTACTGCTATAATGAACAAGGAGATGCTCCACACCTTTCCATCCCGACGGTAGAAAATTTTCTTTTTGTCCTGACTCTCATGAAAACACGCGTTGCCGACCATGTGAATGAGGCTAAAATAATGCTGGAAGGGCTCCTTCACTTTCAAAACCTATCAGATGACACGATTGGTTTTGGAAATTTTCCTATCTACCTCCACGAATTTCCCCAATGCAAAGAACGATTTAACAGTGTTCAGATTGCGATAACGTTTTATTGGATACTCAAGCTCTTCCACCAAGTCCTTGGTCAACAACTCAAAACACGGTTAGAAAAAGCATTCACATTGCTTCTCAAACAATGTTTAAGGAATCATCAGGAGAAGCCTGCCCCCTACCAGATAGCAGTCAAAATAGCAGCCGCGGCCAAAATGGGAGGAGCTCTCCTCAACGATATAGAGATCGAATCGCAAGGTTCCTTGCTATTAAAAGAGATAGAGCACATAAAAAATCCAACCGCTTGGTACTGTCCAGAGGCGATGGGAGAAATCCTCACCGGCCTTGCAATACTCCATCACAGCCTCAAAAATAGCCCCTGGAACGATTTTTGGGAGCACCTACAACGCACTTGGCATCGACAAGCCTGCTGCTATGTAGGCCCGGCACTAAAAGTAGGACAACGAAGAAGTGAACCTCAGGTGACGGTCTACGATCTCTTTTTAAGCAGTTTTTCAGATACACTTTCCTCTCGCATATTAAAAGAAACCCCAATCCATCTGAAAGCCGCCTTGATTCCTTACAGCGATAATAAACTTTCAATTCCAAGTTATCCTATCAACTATAAAGGGACGATTGAAGGGAGCTCATGGCAACTCCACCATGATCGCGATATTGCATATAGTCTTATTGAACAAGGACAACTCACATTTCACTCCCCGCAAGAAAGAGAATTTCATCCTTTACAGATCATTTGGGGCGATCAAGAGCGGGTCCATTCCTTCGTCTGTCAGGGGGGCAGCTGCAAAAATATGGTATTCTCTGCTGAAGACCCCACAACCATCTCTTTGACATTTACCTTAAATGACAAAGTTGAAGTGGAAGACCGGGACAAAAACCGTGAAATCACTTTCGCTATCGATGCTTTTCCTGGAATGCATTTTCTTGTCTCGGGGGAAAAATCATCCACCTTCCGCCTCAATGAGCCTGTGCTTCTAAAGAGCGGAAACCATTCCCTAGAAATTGTCTTTGAGCGTACCGAAGGGGAAGGTCGGTTTATCGGACACCGCAATCTGGGCAACCGCTCCTCACAGGTTGAGACAAAAGGAGAGCTGCGATTTCAAGCGCACGACTGGTTGGTGTTCCTACGGACGATCAGCCGATCAGAACATTGCCTTCTCACAGCGAAAATCACCATCGCAGAAAATGACGAAGCATGTATTTGATTACGATGATTATTTTGAGTCTTTTCTTTATTCAAGGATGCTCAACACCGCAGACAGCCGCCTATCGCGAGATGTATGCTCATCTTAAAGCCCCTCAAGTGGAGGTTGAACCCTTCATTGATAGCGATTACTACCTCATGATATTTGTCGATGCCCGGCATTTAGATTACACCAACAATTGTTCATTTTTAAATACCGTCGCCAAACATCCAAGCGATGGCAGTAAAAATCGGGATGTCGGGCACTCATGGATCTATTTACACGGTCCGATTGATATTGAGGGTGGACATTCAGGAGAGTTAGGCATTATACAACCCAAATATTTCGATGGAATCATGGATTACATCGATTATGGGTATGTTTTCAAAGAAGACTGTTCGCTTCCTTTCCGTTATGAACCCAATCCGATTAAATATCTTTGGGAAATCCAGCATGATGGGTTCTTCCAAAGAGGCTCTGGCGGTCATATCCCCACATATGCAGTCAAAATAGATCTCACACCTGAGCAATTTGAGCGGATCTACTCTTTTATCTGTTCCTATGATTATACCCACTATTCGATTACCGGAAATCAATGCTCCTCATTTGTCTCCCATATCGCAGTTCTTGCCGACCTAGATTTAGAGTGTGAGGTCACCATGAAAATCGAGCCCGAAATTTACTACAGAGGAAGAACGGTGCGATTATGGTCTGATCCTTCTTTTTCCCTCATCACGATATCCTCCCCTGATATCCTAGAAAAAAGTCTCATGAAAGCCACCACCGAAGGCAAATGCATAAGAGTGAAGTAACAAATCTGTTACTTATTGACAAGCGCATCATCTTTTGTGCTTGCCAATAAGTAACAAATCTGTTACTTATTGAAGAATGAAAAAGCGACAAATGAACCCATTCAAGTTTGGAGACCCTGTAGAGGGAGATTTTTATCTACCTCGAGAAAATCTTTCCAAACTTGTGTCTCAATTTCTTATGAACCATATTAATGTGGTTTTGATTGGTCCGCGACGCTTTGGAAAAACCTCATTTGCACTCAATTTATTAGCTTATTTTCATGAAAATTCCTTTTCTACATTATTTGTAGACGTCTTTAATATGACATCTCATAAAGATTTTCTCCACCAAATGCTGAGAGCATTACACACGAAAAAAACCTGGTTAGACAATCTTAAAGGGATGGGTAAATCACTGATAAGAACCCGACCAAAATTAAATGCCGCTTTTGATCCGATTTCCGGACAACCATCATTCAGTCTTGGCTTAGACACGCAAGAAGATAAAGATATAAAAGAACAGATTCAAGATGTTTTGACCCTGCTGGAATCATTAGGAGAACAAGTCATTATTGTCATTGATGAATTTCAGAAAATTACAGAAATTGACGACAATGGATGGCTTGAAGCTACGTTAAGAACCCATATGCAACAAATGAAAAACACCTCATTTCTGCTTACTGGATCCAGAAGGTCTATTATTTACGATATGCTTAATAATTCCTCCAGACCATTCTATCGTTCTTGCCAATCAATAGAATTCCCTGCATTCGGAGAAGAATTTACTAACTGGGTTATCGGAAGGTTTTCAAGCATTGGAGTCAGTTGTGATCGAGATGCTGTTAATCACCTTAGAAAACTTGTTCAAGACACCCCAAACTATGTTCAAATGGTCTGTTTTCATCTTGTAGCGGAAGGAAAAACCACTATAAGAGTAGAAGAGATCGATTCTGCCTTAATCACAGTTGTTAAGCAAAATGCCTACGCCTACCAAACATTATTAAATTCCTTATCGTTAATGCAGCAAAGGGTGCTTAGACTAGCTGCCATCGAAGGAAGACAAATATTCGCCAAAGAACTCCTCGTAAAATACGAAATTTCAGGTTCTCCTGCGCTATCGTCTGCAATTAAAGCCCTTAAAATGAAGGGGATCTTGGATGAAGAAGAAACAGGTAAAGGGACTGTAATTTTTGATGATCCACTTTTTGCCATCTGGCTAAAGCTCACCTTCTAGGGTGTGGTTATACTATACATGAGAAGGGTTTAAACGTAGAGACGCAGAAGCACAAAGATAGGGAAAGGAAATTTCTGGGCTCAGGGATGAACGAGAACAGGATAGTGAGAATCAGGGAGTGCGAAAGTCCTCTTTCGCTTTGCCTTAAATAACAAAGCGAAAGAGGGCTTTCGCACTCCAAACGCTTCGCGTGGCAATAGAAACATGTTGAAACATAGTCTAAAATGATTCCCGTTTCCGTGTATTTTATCAACCCTCACTTTTAATCGCACCCTTCATCGCATGTTCTTATTATTTCATTTGATTTTTATTAAGATATCATGTATAATCCGTTTTTATTCTTTAACAGAGGTTATTTTATGCAAATATATAATACTATTAGTAATTTTTTTTATCCACCATTAGAGATTCCGGCACCAATTCAGATTCCAGGTTTTAAAATTGTTCATACCTACCCAGGCGATTTGGATTCATCCATGGTGACAGCTGAATTCGTTGATGCCGATACGCTTAAAATCTCTTTTCCCGGTCTTTCTAGTGACATCAATTTTACTGCCCGTAGACAAGATATTTTTGCAAGCAATCCAAACAATGATCTAGACATAGCGATAATCAACGCCGCAAACAGGCATCTTGGTGGCGGTGGTGGAATTGACGGGGCTATCCACAGTAAAGGTGGTGCTAGCTACGGAGCGGGCCATGCAAAGCTAAAAGAACAATATCGTTCTCAGTACGTCGAAGGCCATGCTGCCATGATTGGAAGTGGAGAACTCAGGAGAAAATATCACATCAATAACGTCATTGTTGTTGCTGGACCTCAAGGCAAACCCACTGAAGAAGCACAAGGTCAAGGTCAGCTTTATTCTTGTTTATTTAATAGCCTTGTATTGGCCCATAGCCAGGGAAAAACAGCCGTGGCCTCTCCTGCAATCAGCACAGGAATCTTTGGTTTTCCAAATGATGTAGCTGCACAAGTTTTCAAAAGAGCTGTGTTTGATTTCTACCACCAACATCCAGACACCACAGTAAGAACAGTTTCTATTCATTACCTCCCTACTGATCCGGATTCAAGCCTGCAGGCATATAAATCATCTAATATTTCTTTGGAAAATATTGAACCGATTTATACGACAGATGTTTAATGATCAAGAAAATTGCAAGCAATTCGATATTTATACCGAAACACCTTCAAAAGTTGGCGTTTCGGTATAGTACGGCACAAATATTCAATCCCGTGTAGTATACTATTCAAAGCCTGACCCCAATGCCGTTGCTTATCCAAGAACTCGCATTAAGGGACTGGTATTGGCCGCACCGGTGGAGGGCGACTAAGCACAAATTCTATTGCAGCTGCATTTGCAAGTGTAACAACAACTGAGGAGACTAAAGGAACAATAAAACTAATACTTGACAGGTTTGAATCGAAATTGGAAATTCGAAGCACAGGGAAATTGGCTACCCATAATATTGAGTGAATGACAGATGAAAGAACATTTATTTTTAATAGAATCTTAGACAACTGAATAACAAGATTATCCGAATAGTTAATTCTCCTGTCACAAGCAACTCCAGCTGGTATTGAGTTAGCTACGAAAGGAATGAATAGTCCGGTCACTAACATACCTTGATCAGCCCCATTCCATCTATTACCAGTAGCTAAGAGCACGAGACATGCGCCAACAAATGCTACACTTGACCCTAAAAGAGTGACCCTTGCAGTTCGTTCTCCCGCTCCTGTCCATCTTGAAATGACTTCGGCAGCCACTCGCACTCCACTTCTACAAACATTCTCAGGTACTTGAAGAATGAAACGAGCAATCTCTGTAAATCTCGAACAGCATAAAATCAGAGGAGGCAAATGAGCTTCTTCAATGAGTGGTTGTTGTAGTACAGGTTCTAGCCCTAGCATAAATAAGCTCCTACAGTATTTAAATACTGATTTATACGATAGATATTTAATGATCAAGAAGATTGTAACCAATAACGAGTATGCTTAAATTCCCCGGTTTTTACCAATGCGCCCAATGAGACAAGATCGGCAAGATCACGCGTAGCAGTGGCTCGAGATGCCTTTGTGATAGCAATATATTTCTCCGCGCTTAACCCACCCTTAAATCCTTCTGGACCACTTTCAAACATCCTAAGTAAAGCTTTTTCCTGCCTCGAATTGATAGATCCTGCAAGCACTGTAAATAGTTTAGCTTTTTCTATCAAAAACTTAAGATAGAGCATAGAATCCTCTTTAGCCTCAAGAATAACATCAGCAAAAAACTCTACCCAAGAATCGACTTCTAAGGTTGTGTTACATTGTCCTAGTGAGGAATAATATTCCTTTTTTCGCCGTTCGAGTATTTTAGATACAGCGATTAGAACAGGTCTTCCAGCTCCTTGAGAAAGAATTTTTTCCACCAAAGCCCGTCCGATGCGACCGTTGCCATCTTCAAAAGGATGAATGCTTTCAAAATAGAGATGAGCGATTGCTGCTCGTTCCAAAGTAGGACCAAACTCCGTGGAGTTAAACCAATTGATAAACAGAGTCATTTCATCGAAAACCCTTTGCGATGGGGGCGCTTCAAAAGAGACTTTAGGACGGTCATAGCGATGAGAAACAATTTGCATTGGCTCAGTATGATGACGATATTTCCCAAAGTTGTCCAAATGGGACGAATCTTTAAAAAGCATAAAATGCCATTTCCATAACATCTCATGCGTTAGTGGTTGATTAAAAGATTCATAAACATTACAAAGTAATTCAGCGACTGCCAATTCCTTTTTGCCAGGTTTGCGAGAAAGTTGCTGTAAACCAAAATGTCGCTGGATTGAAGACTGTAAACTCTCTCTATCGAGAATTTCCCCTTCGATCTTAGAGCTTTCCGCTCCCTCCTGGCTGAGAATTTCCACAAGGAATTGATTATAGTCTTGCTTATTTATAGTTTTTAAAAATGCAGCGCACCCACCCATGTCCAAAAGAAATTGTCGTTCTTTTTGAGAAATACGATTCGGGTTATAAGTAAATTTAGGCCAACTTGGCAGTTGCCAATTCCATAACATGAGCAATAGAACTCCTCTCTATAACTCATGATTGTAGCAAATAATGAGTTATAAAGCAAATTCACCACCGCGCAGTCAGCAACTAGGAGTGAGATAATTTAGGAGGGTAAATGGGAATTATTTAAAAAATTCTTCTAGTTCCTAATTGCTTGACTTTTTCTAAAAAATGGAATAGACCCCAGAAAAAACCGCAAAAACCAGGATTAGAAACGGACTGTCATGTCCGCACCAGCGATAATGACTCCTCGCGCTTTGCCTAAATTGAATGCTTTATTCTTCCAGTTGCGGTAATAACCAATTTCTGGACGAATCTGGACGATTTCATTAAAATCATGGGTCCAACCAATGGCATTGCTTGTATATAGTCCGGGATACCCTGAATGTTCCCCATGCACATCGTCCCACACTTCATTGCGCAGAGTGATAAAATCCTTCTCTGTAAATTTAAACATCGTGTAGTTAAGCACCCCATATGTCCATGACACTCCAGGAATGTTTGGCCCAATTCCTCCTCCCCCGCCAAAAGGTTCCACAGGGCCTGCGCTTGGGGTTCCTCCTAGGACAGCATCGCGCTGCCACATGATGTAGGCCTCTGTTTTGGTATGGATATCATCAGAGAATTTGTGCTGCCAAGTGCCTACGAGGTAATTAAAATTATCGTGGCCCAGGCGCTGTCCATACATGTGAAATCGACGGAATTTGGCTGCATTAATAGAATTTAAAACCAGGTAAACAGAATCCATATCATCAGAGGCCACCCACCTTACCCCTAGCATTCCAGTAGGAAGTGCTCCTTTATACCAAGGAGCCATATCCGTTCCTGCATGAATAGCAGCCTGGATTGTCCAATTTTCGTTCAGCATCACAGTGGCCATGATTCCCGTTTGTGTGTAAGTATCAAAGGTGAATAAAAGGGAATGTGTTGCCATGTAATTATCGGGGGCAAATTGCGTCTCGATATCGGGACATGCTACCCATCTTCCGATTCGTATAATCATTCCCTGGGCAATATAAGGAGTATATACATCGATATATTGTTCAGTAAAATCATATCCATAGAGGTGGTTATGATGCAGTAACTGTCCACTCGTCCATCCTCCAGCGGTCATGTAGCGATAGTCGGTTCCATAGAGAATTATGGAGCGAAATCCAACGTCGATATGATCCATTTGTACACTATCGGCCTCTCTTTCAAGGCAAAAAACTAACTGATCGAGTTCAAGTCTGTTGGGGACAAGCCAGTAAGAAGTGGGCATATTCGAATTGTTACATGTGCTCAGGTTACCAGAGCCATTAATCCAGCCATAGGCTTTGATCCTACTTTCCTTAATCACGTCTGCACCTGGAATCGCATAAATAGCTTTCATCAGTGGATAGACCGTATCGCTGACTGGCACACCTATAAGCGGGTACCCTTGATATTCTGCCGAAGGGAATGGTGGTGAGTCAAACGGAGCCGGTAGAGCGCGACGTTGAGGTCCTTCATCTGCATATAGATGAGATATCATGGCGACAATCATCAAAACGAAATAAACAATAGGATTGTGTTGATTCATGAGACCTAATGAGATGGAAATTTTGAATGTGTTTTGATATAGCATTCATGGTTATAGCAAATTGTCAATTATAGAGCAAATTACCTAACTTAATTGGGTGTGATTGAAAGTTGTACGCTACAGTTTTTTCAGAGCAACTCGACATTGGGGTCTGGCTTGGTATTCTGATATTCTGGAGGGAGGCATGAGGTCTGGCTTGGTATTCTGGTATTTTGGTGTCCATCGTTGTAGACTAGGCAACGAACACCAAAATATCAGAATACCAAGCCAGACCCCAATGCCTCTCCACAGAATACCAGAATACCAAGCCTGACCCCAATGCCAAGTTGCTTTGAAAGAATTGCCAATGTACAACTTTTAATCACACCCAACTTAATTTACTAAACGAACCTTGGATAGAAACAGGCAGAGGCACGGGATTACAGTTTCGAAAGAGCTTAAAAAATAGGATTGCATTCCATACAAGTTAATGTTATAATGGGAACATAATCCATTATGACGAGGAAAGCGATGCTTGAAGAATTAAGAAAACTAAGTCAACATTTTCTTAAAATTAAAAATCATTGTTTCAGGGAGCTCAGCGCTTCAAATGCACAAGGGGAGCCATGATTTAGCACGGCGGGCTGTTAAATTCCAGTTATTGGGTCTCTCTTTCCGCGAGTACTTAGAGTTGGGGCATGGTTTTAAATTTCCGTCCTATACCCTCAAAGAACTGACACTTTACCACGAGCGCATTGCCTCTGAAATTATCAACGACATTGAGGCTCGGAACCAAAAAATCCTTCCCTTGTTCAATCGTTATTTAGATTGTGGCTATTACCCCTATTATTTTGAACTTCCAAATGAAGAACATTATTTTCTCACCCTTGAACAGAATCTTCATACGACAATTGAGTCAGATATTCCGGCAATTTACCCTCATCTAACAGGTGTCAGCATTGGAAAAATGAAACAACTTCTCCATTTTATAGCTAAATCAGTCCCTTTTACACCCAATTGGAATCATATCAAAGAAGCCCTCGATATTGGGGATGTGCGTACCCTCAAAACCTATTTCCAATATATGGAAGATGCTTTTCTGATTCGATCTGTAAAGAAAGGAAATCACAAGCTCGATCACATACACTCATCAGGAAAAGTTTATTTAGACAATCCAAACCAAATGCAAGCACTATCGCCCGAAAATCAAAATTCAGGGACTAAACGAGAGCTTTTCTTCCTCGACATGTTAAGTTCGTGTCATCAAATTACAGTTCCTCTTAGTGGTGATTTTTTAGTTGATGGACATTTCGTTTTCGAGATTGGGGGACGCAACAAAAAATTCAACCAAATCAAAAATGAAAAAACAGCTTTTCTAGCAAATGACAGCATTGAAGTTGGGATCGGAAACAAACTGCCTCTTTGGCTGCTTGGCTTTTTATATTAATACAAGTCAAATTCTAGCAGGCGCGCTTCTAGGCCGCCGTTGTTGACGACATGGCGGCGAGTTGTCGCCAGTCCCACCTCTTTAGCAAGTTCAGGGCTTCCCGTTAAGACGAAGCCTTTAGCCGGTTTTGCCGTTTTCTGTTTCATGAAATCGCCAAGAGCTCGATATAAGGGGCATAATTGATCGACATCATCAAGGCGCATTCCATAGGGGGGGTTAGTAATCACCATTGAAGGAGGGGCCGGGGGTGTGTATTCGCGGACATCAGACTGCACGACTTCGATTGCGTGATGAAAGCCTGCAGCTCGGAAGTTGACCTTACATGCATAGATAGCTTGCTTGCTGATATCGGCACCAAAAATTCTGTTTTTAGGTAGTTCTATGCGTTCGCTATCAGCTTGGGCCTTTACTTTCAGCCATTTTTCATTAGAAAACTGAGGGAGATTCATAAATCCCCAACGGGTGCGTAAAAAGCCAGGAGCCGTCCTAGAAGCGATCATCGCAGCTTCTGTCAGTAGCGTCCCAGATCCACAACACGGATCACAGAGGATATCCGTCTCTTTAAAATCGGCAATCATCAATAATGCCGCAGCTAAATTCTCTTGCATCGGAGCTTCTGTCGTCTCTTTGCGGTATCCCCGCTTCGTCAACGACACTCCAGAAGTATCAAAGCTGAGAAGACCTAAATCGCCATTGATATAAAGGTTCAGTTGGACATTTGGATTTTTCACATCCACCTCTGGCCGCCAGCCAAATCTCGCGCGTAACTGATCACAGATAGCATCCTTGGCCACCTGGGCAGCGAAGAGGCTATTGCGCAAATTGGGATGATGGACGTTAGCATCGATGGCGATTGTTTTGCCTGATGAGATATAGACTTCCCAATCGACGCGTCCAACAGCTTGATAAAGGGATTTGGCATCAAAGCAACGGAATTTTGTCAACGGCACAAGAACTCTTGTCGCTAGCCTTGAGAGGTAGTTAATGCGATAGACAGCTTCAAAATCGACATCGGGGACATTGACACCGCAATATCCTGTGGAAGATTGAGGATAACCAAGAGCTCCCAATTCCTGAGCCAACAAGGGTTCTAAAGTCTTCGAGCACGTAACAAATAAGTCCATTAAAAAATCCTAATACCCTAATGATGCATAAACAAAATCACATCGCCATCTTTGACGACGTAATCGCGCCCTTCAGCGCGTACTTTTCCCACTTCACGTGCGCCGCTTCTTCCTTTGTATGCGACCATATCAGTGTAGGCCACCACTTCAGCCCGGATGAATCCCTTTTCGATATCGGTGTGGATTTTTCCTGCCGCTTGAGGAGCGAGAGTTCCTTTAGAAATAGTCCAGGCGCGAGTTTCTATTTCTCCTGTCGTCAGAAATGTGATTAAACCAAGCATATCGAAAGAAGCCTTAATGAGGCGCTGTAGGCCAGATTCTTTCATCCCCAAGCTTTCTAAAAATGGAGCACGTTCTTCCGGAGAAAGTTGAGCGATCTCTTCTTCGAGGCGGGCGCAAATAGGAATGACATAATTTCCCTCCGCTTTGGCGTATTCGCTCACCATTTCGACGTATTTATTGGTCATTGTGGAGAGGTCATTTTCCGAAATGTTAGCAACATAAAGAACTTTCTTAGCCGTTAGGAATGGGTATTGCAATAGGAAAGGAGCCTCTTCTGCGCTCAGCGAAAGGGTGCGTATCGATTGGTTATCGTTGAGGTGGTTGCGAGCGCGAACCATAAAGTCTAAGAGGGGTTGCAGTTCTTTCTTTGCCTTCACTTGTTTTTCGAGGCGGGAGATCACATTTTCTGCCATTTGGAGGTCAGAGAGGCGCAGCTCGAGATTGATGACCTCAATATCCCGAATGGGATCGACAGTCCCTGAGACGTGGATGATATCGTCGGAGTCGAAGCAACGGACAACATGAAGGATAGCATCGGTTTCTCGAATATTGGTAAGGAATTGATTACCCAGTCCTTCTCCTTTAGAAGCCCCTGCTACAAGTCCGGCGATATCGACAAATTTCATCGAAGCATAAACGAGCTTTGCGCTTCCTGACATATCGGAAAGAACCTGTAAACGTGGATCATAAACATCGACGATGCCGACGTTGGGGTCTATCGTACAAAACGGATAATTGGAAGCCTCAGCCTGATTAGAAGTCAATGCGTTGAATAGGGTCGACTTACCCACATTTGGAAGTCCTACAATCCCACATGAAAGTCCGGCCATAATCCCCTCTATTATATATATCTTTCTTGACAACCTCTTCCCTTCTGGAGTAAAATTAAGGGATGGAGATAGCTAATATTATAGGTTTTTCTAATTTAAGAACAGATAAAAAGATAATCGCAATAATTCGAAACAAGGAAAAAAACAATAAAATTTAACAGGATAGGCAGGATCGGCTTCGCCGGCAGGATAACACGGTCAACTTTATCCTGCCGGCGAAGCCGATCCTGCCTATCCTGTTAAATTTTATTGCATAGACCATGTAGTCTCTACTTTAAGGATTAGACGGTATGGGAGAAAAAACCGAAAAAGCCTCGCCAAAGAAATTGCGCGATGCCAAAAAAAAGGGACAGATCGCGAAATCTCAAGATCTTCCCTCTGCCTTTACGTTTATTGGATCGATTTGGGCGACGCTTGCCTTAGCTCATTTTATTTACGGTGAACTAGGGGCCTTTATCATTGGAACCTTTACCCGGATATCACAAGGAAATCTGACTGAAGCGATTAACAGTATTATGGGAAGGGCTATTGAAGTTATTTTTTATACGAGTATTCCAGTACTAGCTATCGTCACTATAATTGGCGTTTTAGCCAATTTTGTTGCAAATGGTCCCGTTTTTGCCCCCGAAGTTTTCAAATTTGACATCCAAAAATTTAATCCCGTCACCAATTTAAAACAAAAATTCAAAATGAAAACCCTTGTAGAACTCGTTAAATCTCTGGCGAAAATAGGGGTTGCTTCATGGATTATTTATGATGTAATGTATAATAGTCTCCCTGTTTTAGTGACTGCTGTTTCGATGCCGATGGCATCGACTTTAATGATTTTTCAAGCTTTTTTAATAGAAGTTGTGATTAAAATAGGGTTATTCTACATCATTGTCGCTGCCCTTGATTTTGCCTACCAGAAAAAGGACTTCGCCAAAGAGATGATGATGGAGAAGTTTGAGGTAAAACAGGAGCATAAAAGCACTGAGGGGGATCCTCAGATTAAAGGAAAACGTCGCCAGATAGCGCAGGAAATCGCTTATCAAGACGGTCCCCTTAAAGGCATCAAACAGGCACAAGCTGTCGTCGTCAACCCGACCCACTTAGCTGTGGCGATTGCCTATGACAAGGAGATTGATGCAGCCCCTTATATTGTTGCGATGGCTGAAGATGCTCTTGCTGAGCGTTTAATTGGAATTGCAAAGACACACGACATCCCTATTGTGCGCAATATAAAACTTGCGCATAATCTGTGGAATAATGGGGATATATATGAGTATGTCCCTGAAGACACTTATGAAGCAATTGCGGAGATTTTAAAGTGGATTGCTGCTTTACATACCGAAGAAGCTTACAATTACGAAGAGGAAACGGGTAAATGATCCAGTTTTTAAAGAATTTGCTTGATGGAATCACGAGTCGTTTAGGCGGTGATGCTTCAATGCAGCGCATTTCGCGCTCAAGTGATATTGGTCTAGCTATCATGATCATTGGAATTCTAGCCATGATCATCATTCCCCTTCATCCGCAGGTCATTGACTATTTAATTGCTATTAACCTTTCGGTTTCTGTTGCGTTGTTGATGGTGTCCCTATACATTTCAAATGCTGTCCAACTCTCCATTTTCCCCTCATTGCTATTGATAACCACCCTTTATCGACTAGGTTTGAACATTGCGTCAACACGTCAGATTCTTTTGCAAGCCGACGCTGGTGATATCATTTTCCAATTTGGTAATTTCGTCGTCGGGGGAAATTTCGTCGTCGGAGGCGTGATCTTTTTAATCATCACGTTGGTCCAATTTATCGTGATCACCAAAGGTGCTGAGCGCGTTGCCGAGGTGGCAGCTCGATTTACCTTGGATGCGATGCCTGGTAAGCAGATGAGTATCGATGCTGACATGCGCGCTGGGATTCTCGATTCCAACCAAGCGAGGGAAAGGCGCCTTGCCATTCAGAAAGAGAGTCAGCTTTACGGTGCGATGGACGGTGCGATGAAGTTCGTCAAAGGGGATGCCATCGCCGGTATTGTCATCACCTTGATTAACGTCATTGGAGGAATCATCATCGGATATACGATGAATGGGATGACCGTGATGGAATCGGTGACGACATACGCTCTTTTGTCCATTGGTGATGGACTTGTCTCTCAGATCCCAGCTCTTTTGATCTCTATCACAGCCGGTATTGTGACCACTCGGGTTTCTACTGACGTCGAAGGCTCTAATCTCGGTAGCGAGATTTCTGGCCAGTTTATGAAACAACCGAAAGCGTTGATGATTGCCGCGGCATTTATGATGGCGTTGGGAATCATTCCTATCGGTCTTCCTGCAGCGCCTTTTATGGTGCTAGCCTCTGCCTTTGGTTTGATCGGCTATACTCTTTGGACAGCAGAGCAGCAGAAAATTGAAGCAGCAAAGACAGGAGGATTGACCGGTGCTGGTGGTGCCGGGGGTGCTGGGACAACAGGGGTTAAGGGACACAAAGCGGTCACTGCAGGTGGAATTGATAGCTACGCCCTCACGCTGCCTATTGTTTTAGAGTGCGGTCAAGGGTTGACGGCAGAGATTGTGAAATCAACCAAGGGACAAAGCTTTATCGATCAGATGATTCCAAAGATGAGACATGCCCTCTATGCCGATTTGGGAGTACGTTTCCCTGGAGTACACGTCAGGTCTGACTCCCCCATTCTGGACAGTGACGAATATTCGATACAGCTTAACGAAGTCCCTATTGTCAAGGGGAAAGTCATCCCAGATGCTGTTCTTACAAATGAGACAGAAGAAAACCTTCAGCGTTATAATTTGCCATTTACCTCATATAAAAATTCACTTGGGTTACCTTCGCTGTGGGTTGATCTCAAGTACAAAGATTTGCTTGATAAAGCAGGAATTAGATATTGGAATACTCTTGAAGTGATGATTTTGCACCTTTCTTACTTCTTCAGACACTATGCAGGTGAATTTGTCGGTATTCAGGAAGTTAAAGCGATGCTCGAATTTATGGAGAAGTCGTTCCCCGACCTTGTCAAAGAGGTTACCCGCCTAATTCCTCTGCAAAAAATGACCGATATCTTTAAACGTCTTATCCAGGAACAGATTTCCATTAAAGACCTACGCACCATTTTGGAATCCCTTACCGAATGGGCCCAAACAGAAAAAGATACAGTGCTTCTGACCGAATATATCCGTTCCTCATTGAAACGATACATCAGCTATAAGTATTCACAAGGACAATCGGTGCTCTCTGTGTATATTCTCGATCCCGAGATTGAAGACATGGTGCGCAGTGCGATCAAACAAACTTCAGCAGGTTCCTACTTGGCTCTTGACCCTGATACAGTACAACTTATCTTACAGGGTGTAAGAAACACTGTAGCTCCACCGCCACCCGGAGGACAACCCCCTGTCCTTCTCACCGCTATTGACGTCCGTCGTTTTGTACGCAAACTCATTGAAATGGAGTTCACCGATATCTCCGTGCTTTCATACCAGGAAATTGTTCCCGAAATCCGCATACAGCCCCTGGGAAGAATACAACTATCGTGAGGATAGGTTATGAATGAAATCAAAAAGGTTGAAAACACTCCCATTCCCACAGACCTTCACGCAAAGCTAGGAGCCCATGGCGTTGCGCAGGTTTTATCCACGACCTCTTTCGTGTGTGAACACACCTCGACAAATGCCATGAGCGCCCTCACCCGCTTTCCAAAACAAGATCTCGAAGCCCGTCGCTGTCGTATACAAGAGCGATTGGCTGCAGGTGAAGTGATTAATGAAGCCATTGAACCTGTTGAAGATTCTGACAGTGAAGAATATGATAATGAAGCAGAAGATGTTCAAGAGATCCAAGATAAACATAAAAGCAAATACAGACAACATAAAATCGGCAAATTAAATAACCTCCGAAATAAAGTCCCTCCCAAAGCAACTAAAGAGCAAATTTTAAAAGCCGTCACAGATCTCTACCCTTCAGATGCCGACTTAGCAGATGAAGCCCTTGACTTCCTTGCAGAGACTTCGGTGGATCCCGCAGATAAAACCATCACAGAACTCGCAAAAAAGGAATTTGAATCTACCCACCAAAACGAAATTGAAATGGGGTTAAGAGTCGCTAATGAAGCCTTGAAGTCGGATGTAAGTCCATCGATGCTCAGAGATCTTTATCGGGACATCACACACAATAACCAACGGGAACCAAGACCTCTTTTTATAGAACTCACCACGAGGTATAAAGGTCAAAATTTAAAAGAGGTCTACAAATTCCTTCTCCATGCAGCAGGGGCTGAGATCAACGCCGAAGGGTCGATGATTGAACCTGGAATGATGGCAAGCATTGTCAAAGAAATTAGAACCCTTCAAAGTTTGATCGCACTCACCAATTACTTTAAGGCACAGAATCCACGGTTGGGGAAAGAACTCGAAAAAGTTGGAGTAGAGCCAAAAATTCAAGAAGGGGAAGAAGAGACCCCAACAAAGATCGAAGAGGAGAGCAGCGAACACGAGAGCGGTGAAATTGAGGATGAAGAAGAGGAGGATCTTCTGGACGATAAAGCACCTAAAGAGGCAAGTCCTATTGAAAAAGCCTTAGATCCATTGATTCTTTCGAGCCTATTTTTGGATTTTGCTACAGCAGCTTATCCCGATCCCGTTCAAATTAAAGAAAAAATCTCCACACTTATTAAGGAAATTGCAGTTGAAAATCTCGATTCCATTCAAAATGTGAAGACAGAAATTATCTTTGGCAGCGTCATGCGGGATGCGGTCCGCCAGGTAGCCCCAAAAATTTTCCAACGTATCCCACATGAAGAACCCAAAGTGACATTCACAAAAAGAGATCTCGTTTTCGATGCCTTTATCGACACGCTAGAAAACCTCGAGGATGAATTAGAAGAGCTTGAGGAAGAGGCTGGAATAGATGAGGACGAAATAGAGGAAGATTCTGAAGAAATTTAGGAGTATCGTTTATGGTTACAGAAGCATTTAAATCTCTTTTACAAGAGCTTTCTGCCAGTTTAAACACCAATCAGCTATACCCCGATGAACACGACTCGTGCCTTTTAATGCTCGATGAGACCCTTAAGGTGCAGCTCGAAGTCGATCCTTCTGGTCAGTCTTTAGTCATAGGTATCGATTTAGGTCCGGTCGTCGCCGGGAAATACCGCTTTAACGTCTTACGCGAAGCACTGAAGGCCAACGATCAATCTGAACCAAAAACAGGGACTTTAGCCTTCGCTGAAAACACACAACACCTCATTCTGTTTGAAACTCTTCCTATAAAAAACCTAAAAGGGGAGACAGTCAGCATCCTGGTTATAAAACTCAAAGAAAAAGCTCTCATCTGGATGCAGGCGCTAAGCAAGAGTGAGGTACCTGTGATCAGTGACCTCTCCACTTCAGGCAAATCCGGAATGTTCGGGCTGTAGAAATGCTAGAGAACAGAGGCGCAGGAAGAGTGAATAGAGGGGGTAGATGGAGGGGATGAATGGAGGGGGTGGATGGAGTGAATGGGATGGAAACGAGTCGTGAACGGGGTTTAAACGCAAAGACGCAAAGGCGCAAAGAGAGATTTCTAGCCTCAGAGATGAGCGAGTACAGGATGTGTAGGATCAGGGAGGATATGAAGGATCGTTATCGTTAGCCACAGAAATAAATTGATTGCTGAGCTTGCGAGGAGCTTAAAAATGTTACCCAAATTTCCAACTTTTTGTGGCTAGCCATAACGATCCTTCATATCCTCCCTGATCCTACACATCCTGTACTCGCTTATCTCTAAGGCTAGAAATCTCTCTTTGCGCCTTTGCGTCTTTGCGTTTAAAATCCGTGCTAAAGACTTATAGGTAATAGGATGGGGGCAAGGCACAGGCACGGGATTGCAGTTTCGAAAGAAGTCTAATGGCGTCGTTTGTCCTTTGTCCATAAAATTCGATTTCAACTATACTGATGTTTTGATCAAAAACGCAGGAAACACTTATGCCACAGAAAATTCTCATCACATCAGCCCTCCCCTATGCCAACGGTCCATTGCATTTTGGTCATATAGCAGGAGCTTATCTACCAGGTGATTGCTATGCGCGCTTTCAACGACTGCAGCACAACGATGTCCTCTATATCTGTGGCTCAGACGAATATGGAATTGCGATCACGCTGAGTGCCGAGCTTGCAGGCAGATCGCCTCAAGAGCATGTCGATCTCTTTCATGCTGTCAACCGCGATTTATTTAAGCAGCTTGATATCTCATTTGATCATTATTCCAGGACCACATGGGAAGGACATAAACAACCGACACAGCAATATTTTCTCGATCTTCTAGCCAATGGCTATATTGAAGAGCGGATGACAGATCAACTTTATTCTGTCGAAGACAAAAAATTTCTCGCCGATAGGTATGTGATAGGGGTGTGTCCCCATTGCAGCTTCGATCAAGCACGTGGCGATGAGTGTCAAAAGTGTGGTGCCAGCTACGAAGCGACAGATCTCGTCAACCCCCGTTCCAAACTCTCCGGAGCCCCTCTTATTCACAAGTCGACCAAACATTGGTTTCTCCTGTTAGATAAATTCAAAGATAAGTTGTTAAAATGGCTGTCGACAAAATCGTGGAAGCCTAACGTCGTCAATTTCGTCGAAGGTTATATCAAAGAGCTGCGTCCCAGAGCGATTACTAGGGACATGACCTGGGGAATTCCCATCCCTCTTCCCAATACTGAAGGGAAAGTTCTTTATGTTTGGTTTGACGCTCCAATTGGCTACATTTCGGCGACAATGGAATGGGCACAGAAAACTGGCTCTCCCGAAAAATGGAAAGATTATTGGCTCTCTCAAGAAACTAAACTCGTCAATTTCATTGGCAAAGACAACATTCCATTTCATGCTGTCATTTTCCCAGCCATGACGATGGGACAAAATCAACCTTATAAACTTGTCGACGAACTCCCGGCCAATGAGTTTTACAATTTAGAAGGGAAACAATTCAGTAAGTCGGATGGGTGGAGCATCGATTTAGAATCGTTTTTCCGCTCTTACACTCCTGATCAGATTCGCTATACCATTGCTGCAAATGCACCGGAAACGAGTGATTCAGAATTTACCTGGAAAGATTTTCAAATCAGATGCAACAGCGAACTTTTGGGTAAATTTGGCAATCTCGTCAACAGGATCCTCGTATTTGCTCACAAACAATGCGCAGGGGTGGTCCCCCCTCAAAAAACGCTCCAAGAAATCGACCGGACGTTTCTCACCGACATTCAAAACCTTGCAGAACAGATTAAAGACAGTTACGAATCATTCAAATTGCGACGTGCATCGCAACTGATCATGGAGCTCGCTCAAATAGGAAACACTTACTTTGATGCCAAACGTCCATGGATAGCAGCGAAACATCAAGATACGCGTTCTGAAATGGAAACAACGATAGCATGCTGCTTGGAGTGTTTAAAAACGTTAGCATTGGTTGTTTACCCGATTATTCCAACGACAGCGATCAAGTTGTGGAAAATGCTTGGATACCGAGATGACCTTGTTGCAACTGGCTGGAAGCATGTGTTGATAAATAGAACTCCTGAACATCAACAACTTATGGAGCCAGAAATTCTTTTTCAACGCATTGAAGAGAGCCAAATCGAGCAAGAAATCGATAAGCTAAAATCGAAACATAGAGAATAGTTACCTTTTTTTCTTTATCTTTATTCACTCAAGTCATTGAGGATCATTAATTATCGACCTTTCTGTTATCTGAAAACGACACTCATCTAGAAATCCAGTTGTTGATTTTAATTATCGTTGTTGATTTACTATACGGTATGCAACAACTTAACCCTTCTTAAGGAGAAATAAACATGAAAAAATTCTCTTACTTCGCCGGCGCACTCAGTGCGTTGCTCGTTGGAGTCAGCGCTTCTGCCGCTGCTAATAGCTACGTCCCAAACTGCTGTACAGACAATTGCGAATGGTCATTCTGCGATGGTAAATTTATGGTCGAAGCTGACTGGCTTTACTGGCAGACAGAACAAACGAACATGAATGTCGTGCAAATAACTGATGCCGACCTTAACACTAAAAATATCCTTCCCGATACAAACTATGAAAATGGGTATCGAGTTGGAGTTGGTTATCAAGTCCCAAGCAATGGCTGGGAGTTCAAAGTCGTTTACACCAATATGCCAATCCACGCAGCAAATTCTGCAATTTATCCGGCTGGTAGTGACATCTCCACTGGTATTTCTAATATTTTCTCTGACACATCCGGTCCTGGCCCAGGACGTGTCGGCATCAAGTGGGATGGCAACATCAATGACATCGATGTTGATGTAGGTCGCACACTTTCATTTGGCGAATGTTTCCGCCTCCGCCCACATATCGGCTTCAGAGCATTATGGGCGGATCAAAAGTACAAAGTCCGTCTCGTTGACCTTGAAAGTGACCGTTACGACTTCCTCGTAATCGATGCCAAGGAAAAATTCAATTCCTATGGTGTGGAAGCAGGTCTAGGTGCTAGCTGGAATATTGGCAGTGGCTTCTCTCTTTTAGGACACTTCGGTGGTTCTCTGCTGTATACAAACTTCAACCTAAATTCCTCCTATGCAGCTACAAATTTACCCGGCCAAACTCCTGTGTTTCATCAAAAAGGCAAACCTTCTTTAGGAACATCCACTCTTGATTACTGCTTAGGATTGGCATATACAAGTACATTCTGCGAGACAGAGCTTGATATCTACGCTGGCTGGGAACAACACGTTCTCTTTGATGTCAACCAACTCCTTCTTGGTACTGGTGACAACAGCGGTAACTGGTATACTCAGGGTTTGACCCTTGGTCTACGCGCTGCGTTCTAAGATTGACTATTTAGAACGTAGTTCCTATTCCTTACGTCCCTTGCCGGAGCAAGGGACGTTTTTTTGCATGTCATCTACCTTTTATCCATAAAAAAGCAGATAAAAAATAGATGACAATCAAAAAAAACACCTGATTGAATAAACGATTGAGATACAACAAATTTAACCTTTTTAACCCCTCTTAAGGAGAAACAAGCATGAAGAAATTTTCATACTTCATTGGCGCACTGAGTGCGTTACTCATTGGAGTCAGCACCTCTGCTGCTGCTAATAGCTACATCCCAAACTGCTGTGCAGACACTTGCGACTGGTCATTCTGTGATGGTAAATTCATGGTAAAAGCTGACTGGCTTTACTGGCAGACAGAACAGACGAACATGAACGTCGTACAAGTAAAGGATATCGAAGATAACGCTAAAAATGTCAATCTTGATAAAAACTATGAAAATGGGTATCGAGTTGGCGTTGGTTATCAAGTGCCAAGCAACGGCTGGGAGTTCAAAGTCGTTTATACTAACGTGCCAACCCATGCAACAGGCTCTGGAAATTATCCAACTGATACCGACACTGTTTTTGTTGGTTTGTCTGATTTTTACGCTAACTACAGGCATGCAGGACCAGGACATGTCAGCTCCAAGTGGGATGGCAACATTAATAACATCGATGTTGATGTAGGTCGTACGCTCACATTTGCTGAGTGTTTCCGCCTCCACCCACACATTGGTTTTAGAGCCTTGTGGGCGGATCAAAAATATAAAGTCCGTCTTGTAGGAACCAATCCTTCCGATTACGATTTCCTCGCCGTCAATGCCAAAGAAAAATTCAATTCCTACGGTGTAGAAGCTGGTTTGGGAGCTAGCTGGAACGTTGGTTATGGTTTTTCTCTCTTAGGGCACTTTGGAGGTTCTCTACTTTATACCAACTTCAACCTAAATTCTTTTTACTCATTTGGAGAAGAAATCCCTCCTACCACGGATTTTTATCATCAAAAAGGGAAACCTTCTTTAGGGACATCGACTCTTGATTACTTCTTGGGCTTGGCATACACAAGCTCATTCTGCGAAACAGAACTCGATATTTATGCCGGTTGGGAGCAACATGTTCTCTTTGACGTGAATCAACTTCTTCTTGGCACTGGTAACAACAGTGGTGATTGGTACACTCAAGGCTTAACACTTGGTCTACGCGCAGCGTTCTAAGAGTTGAATATTGGGATGTAATCTTTACTTTTTACGTCCCTTGCCTTGGCAAGGGACGCTTTTTTGTCTTTCATACGCTTTTTATCCGCGGGCAATGGATAAAAAACATATAAAACACAAAAAAACTTATAAACAGAATAAATTTAACTTTTTAACCACTCTTAAGGAGAAATAAACATGAAGAAATTTTCGTACTTCACTGGCGCACTGAGTGCGTTACTTATTGGAATCAGCGCCTCCGCTGCTGCTAATAGTTATGTCCCAAACTGCTGCGCAGACACCTGCGAATGGTCATTCTGTGATGGTAAATTTATGGTTGAGGCTGACTGGCTTTACTGGCAGACTGAACAAACGAATATGAACGTCGTACACGTAACCGATATCATTGGCTTTCCTGATGACGCTACTACTAAAGACGTCACTCTCGATAGAAACTATGAAAATGGGTATCGAGTTGGAGTCGGTTACCAAGTGCCAAGCAATGACTGGGAATTCAAAGTAGTCTATACCAACATGCCAACCCATGCGACAGGCTCTGCAAACTATCCAACCGCTAACGATATTGTTTCTACCGGTATTTCTTTTAGTTATTCTGACTCTGGAATTGCTGGACCTGGACATGTCGATATTAAATGGGATGGGAACATCAATAACATCGATGTTGATGTCGGCCGCACACTCTCATTGGGTGAATGTTTCCGCCTCCACCCGCACATCGGCTTCAGAGCCCTGTGGGCAGATCAAAAATATAAAGCCCGTGTTGTTGGAGTTCTTGACGACGTCCCTTACGATTTTCTCGCAATCGATGCTAAAGAAAAATTCAATTCCTATGGTGTTGAAGCTGGCCTCGGAGCTAGCTGGAACGTTGGTTATGGATTCTCCCTTTTGGGACATTTCGGCGGTTCTTTACTCTATACAAACTTTGATCTGAACTCTAAATATGCGGTTTCTAACGGAACTACCCCACCATTTACTCATAAAAAAGACAAGCTCTCTTTGGGGACGCCTACTCTTGATTACTTCTTGGGTTTGGCATACACAAGCACTTTCTGTGAGACAGAACTCGATATTTACGCCGGTTGGGAACAACATGTTCTTTTTGACGTCAACCAGCTCATTCTTGGTTCTAACAGCAAAAGCGGCGACTGGTACACTCAAGGGTTGACACTTGGTCTACGCGCAGCGTTCTAAGAGTTGAGCATTTAGATTATAATTGTTATCTTTTACGTCCCTTGCTTTAAGCAAGGGACGTTTTTTTTTGTCCTAAAAACATCAACCACGAAGTGGTTAAACATAGATAGCCTGGGGTCGCTACCACGAAGTGGTCGCTACCCCAGGATACAATAGAATAAAAAATAGACCTCTTTCGAAACTGTAATCCCGTGCCTCTGCCTGTGCCTGTGCCTCTGCCCGCCCTTCCCCGATTATTTTTTTCGTTGAGCCATTTAGACCAGAAAGAGATCTAATTTCTTTTTAAAGTTTAATCAGAAAAGGGCGGGCAGAGGCAGGGGCACAGGCAGAGGCACGGAATTACAGTTTCGAAAGAAGTCTAATGTACCCCGAAGGGGTACTACAAACACATTATTGTAACGCGAGTTTTGGATAAGCAACGGCGTTGGGGTCTGGCTTGGTATTCTGATATTCTGGGGGGCATAGGGTCAGGCTTGGTATTCTGGTATTTTGGTGTCCATCGTTATAGACTAGGCAACGAACACCAAAATATCAGAATATCAAGCCAGACCCCATGCTTCCCCCCCAGAATACCAGAATACCAAGCCTGACCCCAGTGCCGGTTATCCAAAATTCGCGTTATCTAATAACTTACGTGATTTAAGTGATTAATGGTCATTGAGTAACACTTCACACACACGATAAACATTACCCACACGAAATCTAAAGATTGCTTTTAATGTTCATTCTTGGTCTAATGTGCAGATGTGTTAAATCACAACTATTTACCCTTTTTACCCTTTTTTATGGAGAGATAAACATGAGAAAAATCTTGCATTTTACCAGCGCACTGAGTGCGTTACTCGTTGGAATCAGCGCTTCTGCTGCTGCTAATAACTATGTCCCAAATTGCTGTGCAGATACTTGCGAATGGTCGTTCTGCGATGGTAAATTCGTCGTTGAAGCTGACTGGCTTTATTGGCAGACAGAACAAACTAACATGAACGTCGCGCAAACAATTACTAGAGTTAGCGTTGATACTAATACGTTTGACAGCCTTAAAAACATCAATCTCGATAGAAACTATGAAAATGGTTATAGAGTTGCTGTAGGTTATCAAGTGCCAAGCAATGGCTGGGAATTCAAAGTGGCTTACACTAACATGCCAACACATGCGACAGCTTCTGCCACATCTCCAGTTGATGGCGCTATTAACGTCGGTTCTTTTGGTACAAATCTTGCTATTGCATTCCCTGGACGTTTTAGTTCTAAGTGGGATGGTAACATCAATAACATCGATGTTGATGTAGGTCGCACACTCACATTTGGTGAATGTTTCCGTCTTCACCCACATATTGGCTTCAGAGCGTTATGGGCCGATCAAAAATATAGAGGAAGTCTCGTTGGCATAGAAGGAGACGGTGGGTTTGAGTTCCTCGCATTTAACGCTAAAGAAAAATTCAATTCTTATGGTGTTGAAGCTGGTTTAGGAGCTAGCTGGAATATTGGCGCTGGTTTCTCCCTCTTAGGACACTTTGGTGGTTCTCTACTTTATACCAACTTCAACCTAAATTCCTCCGTAGTAATTGGGGTAGATGATGATGGCACCGTAATAGACGCGACCATCGTTAACCAGAAGAGCAAACAACTCGTCTTGGGAACACCAACTCTTGATTACTTCTTGGGTTTGGCATACACAAGCGCATTCTGTGAGACAGAACTCGATATCTACGTAGGTTGGGAACAACATGTTCTCTTTGACGTAAATCAACTTCTCTTCGGCAACAATGACAAAAGCGGCGACTGGTACACTCAGGGTGTAACACTTGGTTTGCGCGCAGCATTCTAAGAGTTAAATCTTAGAATCTAGTCTTTACTTTTTACGTCCCTTGTTTCGACAAGGGACGTTTTTTTATTTTTTAACACTTTTTTACTTAAAACACTGATAATCATTGATTAGTAGATTTTTAACTCACAAATAATACTTTTGATATCATCTAAAGATTGCTTTTAATGTTCATTCTTGGTCTAATGTGCAAATGTGTTAAATCACAACTATTTACCCTTTTTTATGGAGAGATAAACATGAAAAAAATCTTGCATTTTGCCGGCGCACTTAGTGCGTTACTTATCGGGATCAGTGCTTCTGCTGCTGCTCAATACTATAACCCAAATTGCTGTGTAGACCCTTGTGAGTGGTCATTTTGCGATGGTAAGTTTGTCGTTGAAGCTGACTGGCTTTACTGGCAGACAGAACAAACCAATATGAATTTAGTCAGTACAACAGCACTTAGTGCCGTTGACGCTACTGGAGCTTCATCAGTTGTTGACCCTTTAAATCTCAACAAAAACTACGAAAGTGGTTATCGAGTTGCTTTAGGCTATGAAATGCCAAGCAATGGTTGGGAATTTAAAGTTGCCTACGACTATATGCCATTCAAAGCATCAGGTTCTGCTGTCGCTGTAGGAGATGCTTTTATATCGGGGGCTGGTTTTACGGACTTTTTAATCCCAGCTTCTTTACTTCCCCCTTCTAATCTGTTTGCAGCCGTTGCAAGCAAATGGGATGGTAACATCAATAATATCGATGTCGATGTAGGTCGTACACTTGTATTTGG
Organism: Chlamydiota bacterium; assembly: GCA_013287465.1. Taxonomy (GTDB): domain Bacteria; phylum Chlamydiota; class Chlamydiia; order Chlamydiales; family Parachlamydiaceae; genus JABDDS01. The sequence continues at coordinate 44,105 of JABDDS010000009.1, forward strand.
CGAGTGCTTTCATCTTCATCCACACATTGGTTTTAGAGCTTTGTGGATCGATCAGAATTATAAAACTGATGGAGTCACTATCCCTGTTACCGTTATTGACGTTACTTCTTTTGACACTGTATTAGCCAGATACAAAGAAAAACAAAATAGCTATGGTGTGGAAGCTGGATTGGGTGCATGTTGGAATATTGGATATGGGTTGTCCCTCATAGGGCATTTTGGTGGCTCTATTCTCTATTCACAATTTAAAGTGAATAAAGACGCTTTAGCCTTCAGAACAGCAAATGATGTTATTCAGCCTGCTCACACCTTTGCTGAATCGACAACTTTTTACCTTGGAACACCAACTCTTGAGTATTTCTTGGGGTTAGCATATGACTACAATTTCTGTGAAACAGAACTTAATCTTTATGCTGGCTGGGAACAACACGTTTTCTTTGACGTGAACCAGCTTCTCCTCAGCAATACAGGTGGTGATTTGTACACTCAGGGCTTAACACTTGGTCTACGCGCTAAGTTTTAATCACTGAACACTAAAAGTCGTTCTTGCTTATTACGTCCCTTGCCTCGGCAAGGGA
>JABDDS010000010.1 GCA_013287465.1 Chlamydiota bacterium
ATATGATTATCCTATTTTCAACCTTTTTGGCGACAATAAACCTCCGAGCGAGCTACGAACATGAAAATTCTAAGGTCTACTTTCATTTTTTTCATCACACTCCACTGCTACACTTACGAACTATCAGCGATTAATACAGAGCAGGTAGCAAAGAAAAATATTGTTATTTTTGGAGCTGGTTATGTCGGGTGCGTGACAGGTGCCTGTTTATCTAAACTTGGTCATGAAATCACTTTTATCGACCCTGATCTCACAAAGATAGCTTTATTAAATCAGGGAAAAAGTCCGATTCTCGAACCTCATCTTGAAGAATTACTTACTCTAGGAAAAGAATCTGGATTGATACATGCTCAAAAAGACATTGAACATGTATTGCTAAAGGCCGATATCGCTATGATTGCAGTGCAAACACCCACTGGCTCCGACAATACCCCGCAAACGGATTTTATAGAAGATGTTTTAACCTTATTACAAAGAGAAACACGAAACAGGGCAAAGCCTCTAATTATATCCATTCGCTCTACAATACCACCCACATTAATTCGACAGCTTTATAACAGCTATTTTGGAGAAGTTAATAAAAATATTGCTCTTGTTGTCAATCCTGAATTTTTGAGAGAGTCGACTGCTGTTGATGATTTTTTCACTCCCCCTTTTTGTGTCGTCGGCGGAGATGATATCGATACCGTGAACAAAGTCCTTTCGCTTTATACGAACATTACCTCTAATTGCGTTGCTACATCCTTAGAGACGGCTTGCCTTCTTAAATATGCTTGCAACGCTTTTCATGCGACAAAGATTACCTTTGCAAATGAAATGGCTACTTTATCCAAATCTTTGGGGGCTGATCCGATCGAAATGATGAATATTTTTTGTCAGGATAAAATCTTAAACTGCTCTTCAGCTTATCTAAAGCCAGGATTTTCCTTTGGTGGTTCGTGTCTTTCAAAGGATTTGCAAGCATTAGTATCGCTTGGAAATAGCTATGAGAATGAATTACCTCTCCTTTCAGCGATTATTCCCAGTAATGAAGCTCATTTCGAAAGAAAAGCTAAAGAAATTCTGCAAGGAAACCATCAAAATCTAGCTATTTTGGGAGTGACTTTCAAAAAGGATAGCGATGACGTTAGAGAAAGTCCCTTTTTGCGATTAATCGACCACCTTAAAAATAATTCAGTTACTTTACATCTCTACGATCCAGACCTAACAGATCCTTCTAAACTACAGATTGAGCATCTTCTACCTTGGATTCAGGATGATCTCAATTCTGTTTTAAAAGGATGCGATGGCGTCGTCTTATGCAAAGACTTATTGCCAAAAAGTACTTTACAAAAATTGCAGAACCAAAGTATTCCTATCTACAAATTATCTTACTAAGATCTATCTGATGCAACAACAAAACTTTTTCACAAATTATACCGAATATTTTCGCGTATTTTTCTTAGCTATATTGACAGTTCTCAATTTGTTCTGCAATTTGTACGCAAAGGATACACAGAAGCCTCTTGTCATTAATGTGTTTGCAGAAAATAATGGGAAAGGTTTACAGAATGGACGAACAATTTTTAGAAAAGCGCTCGAGGACCTTGGACACGTTGTATTTGAAAGGGAACGTTCTGATGCTTTAGATCACAATCCCCATAAAGTTGATATAAATATATTTTTTGAAACTATTAATCAAAAATGGCTTGACCAAGCGACCTACAATTGGTTTATTCCGAATCCTGAATGGTGTTCCGCCAAGTCAAAAGACTTAAAAAAAATTGATTTGATCGTCTGCCGTACGCACGAATCGGAAAGAATATTTCAAGCCTTAGGCAAAAAAACGTTTTATTTGGGATTCACAAGTAGGGATTGTCTACAAACAAATATTGATAAGAATTTTTCTTCCTGCATTCATTTAGTCGGAGGTAGTCAATACAAAGGCACTTCCTGTGTGTTAGCAGCCTGGGATGGTTGCCTTTCCATGCCGGCCTTAACGGTGATTATTCATGATCCCGACATTGCTAAGCCCCTAGTCCAAGAAAACATTAACTGGATTCCTAGAAAAATTCCTTTTGATGACTTGCGTATCCTGCATAATTCCTGCGGAATTCATGTGTGTGTTAGTGAAGTAGAGGGTTATGGTCATTATATCGCAGAGGCGATGTCAACCGAGGCCGTTGTTATCACGACAGATGCTCCTCCCATGAATGAATTCATTACAGACAAGCGTTGCTTAATTTCTTACACAGAATCAGCTCCTGTTAGATTAGGAACCAAATATAAAGCCGATCCCATCGAGTTAAGAGAAAAGATATTGTACCTGCAAAATTTACCTCGAGAAGAGTTCATAGAAATAGGTAAAAACAACCGTAAAATGTATCTACAAAACCAGCAAAATTTCTATAAAAACCTCGAAATTCTTATGGAAAACGGAGTTAAAAGCTGATATGGCACGTTATACCGTTATTATATTACTTTTTGTTACGTTCTTTTTTATTACTAGAGGGCACGCAAATGTTTTCATTGACGATATACCAATTACTTTTTTTACAGATCTTTCTTCAAAATTAGACCATCCAGAAGGATGTGCCTTTAGCCCCTCTGGCGATTATATCGCTGTGGCTAACCTTTTTAGCAATTCAGTGACTTTTTATAAACAAATTGACGGCGATGGAACCCTCTATGAACAAACTCCTAAATTTTCAATCAAAGGAAAAAGATCGAAGCTTTGTGGTCCACATGATCTAGCATTTTCTCCTGATGGTAATTATATAGCGATTGCAAATCGAAAAAGTCATTCAATAACCATTCATAAAAAAAATATTAGCACAAACACCTACAATATTTCTCCAATAACAGAAATCAAGGGAGAAAATTCCCAAATTCAGGAACCAAATTCAGTAAGATATTCTCCATTAGGCCACACGCTTGCGGTTGTCAATGCATCCAGCAATACCATTACATTTTATCATTATGAAGGAGATTTCTATGAACAAACTCCCTATCAAATTATTAAAGAGTCCCAAGATGTATTATGGAGACCTAATGGTTTAGATTTTTCAAGTGATGGTGAACTTTTAGCTGTGACAAGTCGAAAAACACACGCCTTGCTTATCTATCAACGACTTTCAAGTTTAGAAAATAATTATACAGAACATCCGATACAAATTTTACAAGGACCAGAAACTAATTTAATCGACGCACATTCAGTGTGTTTTCATCCATACAGCAACTATTTAATTGCCTCGAATTCTTGGGGAGTTAATAACATTAACATTTTTAAGCCAATATCGAGCTCTTCTCCCTACTATGAAATCAAACCAATTATCACCCTTGATATTAATAAAATGTACGACAAGTCCACAATGCATTTAATAGAAACCTTTCCCGAAGGAGAAGGCGGGTGTAAAGGAGTTACTTTTTCTCCTGATGGAAAAAAAATAGCTGTGACACAAAACCTATCGACAGATCTCCCTGGAATAAAAACATCCGTTGGAGTACTCCTTATTTACCCAATAACGATCGATAATTAATATATGAATTTTTTTATTTATCCATTTTTTTTGTCTCTTATTCAATTGTTACTTTTTAGCGTTTCTTTGCCCGCGCAAGAAGAATCGTTACCTTGTTATAACACGGTAATCAGTCATAGAAAAAAATTTGTTTGGTTCAGAATTTCAAAAACTGGCTTAATGACGATTTCAGATGTGCTGCATAGAAATAATGTAATATCTTCATATAATTACGAAGCTCCGTACGATAATGCGAATTATTCCGATTATTTTAAATTTGCTTTTGTCAGAAATCCATGGGCTCGTATTGTTTCGTGTTATTTTAACAAAATTGCAACTAATTTTTATAAGCCTTTTTTTGATGAATGCTACGGTAAAGACTTTGATTATTTTGTTAGATTCATTGATAGGCAAGATTTAGAGACAGCAGATAGGCACATTAAACTCTACACTAAATCGATGCCAATAGAGGAAATGGATTTTATCGGTCGACTAGAAAACTTTTCGGAAGATCTTCCTTATGTTTTAAAGATAATCGGTTGTAAAAAAACCGACTATCTGCATAAAAATAAATCTGACCATGCGCATTATAGCACCTACTATACAGATGAAACTCGAGAAATTATTGCCAGAAAATATAAAATTGACATTGAGACTTTTGGATATGAATTTGAAACCCCTTAATTTTGAGCGATTTAAATACTTTTTTCTAATTTTTGCGTGTTTTTTTTATAGATTAAATACAGAAATTTTCTCTTTATCGCCAACTGTAGATAAACAGGAGGAAAATTCACGAGGATTAGACAGATGGCAGATGACAGATTTTGTTTGGGGTTTAGGAATGGCTTCACAATCCGATAAAGGATTAGAAAAAAATCCAAAAAAATTTTTACAGACATACAGAAAAACTTTTTTTAAAAAAGAAAATTTTAAAAATTTACAAAGCGGAGACATTATATGGATGCAATGTATTGCCATCGAAAAATTTCAAAAAGAAATTCTTCCATCAGTTAAGGTGCCGATTGTAGTGGTTATCTCTCAGGGAGATGAGTCATTCCCATCAGACATTTCTATAGATGTTGAAAGCTTTTTATCTAATCCCAACATTCTGCATGTTTTTGCCCAAAATTGCAATTATTCGGGACCATCTTCCAAAGTTAGTCATCTTCCAATTGGCATGAATTTCCATTCACTTGCTTATAAAGACGGGTTAAATTATAAAGGAGATCGTTTAGGAGAAGTCGCCTCACCTAAAAAACAAGAAAATGAATTAAAAAATCTTCTGAACACACTAAAGCCAACACATCTTCGTAAACAGCGTGCTTTTGTTGATTTTCATCTGAGCGACACCATTCGCAATCTTTATTTAAAACGTTATCTAACGACTGAAGACAGAACAACAATTTTTAATATATTACTTCCTGCAAATGTCATGGATTATGCAAGCGATCGGATGAAAAGATACGATCTCTGGGCTATTAAGGGAGAGTATGCATTTTCCATTAGTCCCCATGGAAATGGATTGGATTGCTATCGTACTTGGGAAGATTTAATCCTGGGGTGTATCGTTATCGTAAAAACCTCTGCTCTCGATCCCATGTATGAGGGGTTACCTGTTGTAATTGTTAAAGAATGGTCCGACATCACTCAAGAAAATTTAAAAATTTGGCTAGATCAATACGGAGATGCATTTACAAATTTATCATACAGGGAAAAATTAACAAATGCTTATTGGCTCAATAAAATCTGGAGTATAGCAAATCCCTACAGAGAAGTCGCAAAAAGTACTAAGGAGCTGGGCGAAAATAAATGATACTTTCAGATTGCGCCAAAGCCCCGGGGTTATACTGCGGGGCGGTGAATTTTTGCGTTTTGCGCGCGTCAAAGCCTCGGGGTTCGAGCGATCGCAAACGGATGAATATTAATAATATTGATCCGTTTGCGATCGTCGAACCCCGAGAGCTTTCACGCAGCGGAAAACGCAAAAATTCACCGCCCCGCAGTATAAATCGATCAAAAACAACCCTATATTCTATTTATTTCATGATAATAAGCTCTATCATTTTTCTGCTAAATCCATCAGAAGCGAAAGCCGCAACAAGAAGTATAGCAGTCCAGGGCAGGCCCGACTGGATAGGAGAAAAAGAAACAATAAGTCGATTAACTTTAGCAGCGGCAAATCTTGGTTGGGCATGCGATATTGTCGACTATCAAAGCATGAACATTGATCAAAAAGAATATGATTTTGTCATTTGTTATGTCCGCGATGCTTACAAATCCCGCCACACCACATATTTTGTTTTGTCTGGCGGAGTTAGTGAAAAATTTTTCTTAGATGATGGTACATTAAAAGAAGAATTTGCTTCCTACAACGCTTATCTTGTAATTTATAATTTTGCAAATCGCACTCAAAACCTTAAAACAACTCCAAGTGCCTCTTGGAAGTTTTGGTCTCCATTGGCTCCTTATATGGAGAATTGGTACCCTACAGCCCAATTTGTTGCGTACCAAGAAGTAGACCCTAAATATTTATTTTATCCATGCGCTGTATGGGGTAACAGGGCAAAAGATGAAAAATATAAAAAACTACTTTCTCTCTTGGATAAACAACCCTATACAAAATTTTATGGTAAAAAAGATTTCGCTAGAACATACGGTAGCTATGTTTCTTATATTCCTGCTGATGGTGTAAGCTTAATTAGAGAAATTCAAAAAAATGGAGTTTCCTTACTCTTACATTCCGAAAATCACTTACGAGACAAAATTCCTTCTGGACGGATTTTTGAAGCCGCAGCAGCCTCTTCTGTGATTATTTCGGATCAAAATGCTTTTGTTATAGAAAATTTTGGAGATTCTGTATTATACATAAATGAGACGTTAGATGCTGTTGAAATGCTCAATCAAATCGACGCTCATATGCAATGGATCCTCTCACACAAAAAAGAGGCTCTTGCTATGGCCAAAAGGGCTCACGAAATTTATGCAAAACGATTTCTTTTTGAAGATCAATTATTACGGCTAGAAAAATTTCATATGAACATTATGTCCGATAATTTTAACTAGGAGAGAACATTAACAATGAATCTTAGAAATGAATTTTTATTGAAAAAAATAAAATTCTTAACAGCTATGGCCATCTGCCTTTTTTTGTTCTCTGGCCCTGTACTTTGCGAACCAATCGATAAAATAGAAACGGAGTCAACTAGTGAAATAGGAGAATGGAAACGTGTTTTTTTAGCATCTTACTCGCGCTCAGGTAATCATTGGCTCCGTTTTTTAATTGAAGAGGCGACCCATATTGCGACGAGTTCCGTCTATCGAGACATCGATTTTAAAGACGAAGGTCGCACGCATATGGATAAAATATTCCCTTGGGGGGGGTATTGTGCAGAAAATGGTTATGAGGGCAATTGTCGCTATCCTGATAAAGATGAAGTGGTTGTAATAAAATCCCACTTCCCCATTTTTAAAGGAAAAAGTAAAAAATTTGCTCAACAACCATATCTGTGCGCTATCCGTATTGTAAGACACCCTATCGACTCTTTTTACTCGCATTATGCGTCAATAAATAAACATGCTCTAGCAAATAACAAAAAAGGACTGAGTGAAGAGAAAATGGAAAAATTTATTTTTTCCCAACACGACCTTGAAAGCTACGTAGAGTCTTGGCGTGAGTTTCAAGAACATTGGAATACACAACCTTCTGTCGTCACAATTAGATATGAAGATATTCTTCGAGAACCCCATTATTACTTAAAAATGATTTTAGATCTCGCCAAGTATGAAGTAACAGACGAAGATATCACGCGAGCAGTGGCTAAGTACCCACCTAAAGGCGAATGTATGAAACATCTGAATCATTATAATCAAAGGGGGCTTCAATTTATTGAAACTGAATTAGGGTCTCTGATGAATCAATTCAATTATACAATTAACGGTATGTATTAATAGATATGAGAAAAATCCAATGAAATACAAAAAAAAACATTTCACAGCAATAAGCATTGTGTTTTTCTTATTATTAAACCCTTCAGAAGCTGTAGGAAGAAATATTGCGGTCCAAAGCAACCCTGCCTGGACGGGAGAGGTAGAGGCAGTAAGTCGCTTCAAGTTGACAGCAGAAAATCTTGGTTGGACATGTGATATTTTCGATTATCAAAACAAAAACATCGATAACAAAAACTATGATTTTGTAGTTTGCTATGTTCCCTGTGCGTATAAATCCCGTCATCGTACATATCTTATTTTGTCCGGCGGTGTTAGTGAAGATTTTTTCTTAAATAATGGGATGTTAAAAAAGGAACTTTCTTCATACAACGGTTATCTTGTTATTTATAAATTTGCAAACCGCTCTCAGAATCTTACAGACAGATCTAGCGCATCTTGGAAATACTGGTACCCATCTGCACCTTATCTAGAAGAGTGGTACCCTACAGTTCAATTTACTGCTTATCAAGAAGTCATTCCTAAATATTTATTTTACACGTGTGCAGTATGGGGGAACAGACTTGAGGATGAAAAGTATATCAAACTACTTTCTTTGCTAGATGAGCAACCCTATACAAGGTTTTATGGCAGAGAAGTGTTTGCTGATCTCTATCAAAATTATATCTATTACATTCCAGCTGATGGAATTAGTTTAATTAAAGAAATTCAAAGAAATGGAATTTCTTTAATCCTTCATTCTGAAAATCATTTACAAGATAAAATTCCTTCTGGGCGAATCTTTGAAGCTGCTGCCGCCTCTTCTGTTATCATTTCAGATCAAAATGCCTTTGTGATAGAAAATTTTGGAGATTCTGTATTATATATAGATGAAACCTTAAATGCAGTTGAAATGTTCAATCAAATCAACGCTCACGTGCAATGGATCTTATCGCATAAGGAAGAAGCTCTTGCTATGGCCAAAAAAGCTCACGACATTTATATAGAACGGTTTCTTTTTGAAGATCAATTGCTAAAACTGGAAACACTTCACATGGAAACATCTAACAGGAATATTCATGAATCTATCAAAAATTATTAAATTTTTTGTACTTCTATTGTCAATACCTGAGTTGATAAGTGGAACTGTACCGGGACGTCCGGTCAATATTGTAAGCATCGCATTTGAACCTAAATACAATCTTCAACAAATTGTTCAACTGGTTTCCGATGAAGCTCAAAAAAAGGTGGACTTCATTATCCTACCAGAAACTTGTAGAGGAAATGATGCGGAGTCAATCGATGGAAAAACAATCGATGCTCTCTCTAAAATTGCAGCTCAATATAAAACATATATTTTATGCCCCATTGATCGCCTTAGCGGCTCCCAAAGATTTAATTCTGCCGTATTATTGGATCGAAATGGAATCATTTGCCAACCTATTTATGACAAACAATTCCCCTTTTGGAACGAATATCAACTACAACCTCCAATTACTCCTGGATCAGGCGAATTGCCTATATATGATCTTGACTTTGGACGGATTGGTGTATGTATTTGTTTTGATATTAATTTTCCCTCTATCTGGCAAACTTTTGCTGATGAAAAAGTAGAGATGGTAGTCTGGCCAAGCGCCTATTCAGGAGGATCTCTTTTACACTCATATGCCTCTCAACACCATTTTTACATTGTAACCTGCACTCATGTTCCCGACTGCACAGTCGTTGATATTGATGGAACAGAAATCCTTTATGAAAATAAGCAAACCCCCTCTATATCGCATATACAACTTGACTTTGACAGATGTATTTTTCATTGTGATTTTCACGAAGAGTTCAATGGTAAGCTCGATCTTTTATTAAAAAATCACGGTAAAGATATTTTTGTAGAGAAACAATTAAAACGAGAACGATGGTTTATTTTAAAATCTCAAACCGCTGGTGTTAGTGCAAGAGAATATGCAAGGGCTTATGGACTAGAAGAGCTGGCTGATTATATCAACCGAAGCAAAAAGTACCGAGCAGATTTTCATTGCAATGTTGCTGATTTATGCGGTAAAAATCAGTAATTAAAAGGAAAGATATATGTTTAAATGGTTCAAGCGCTATCAAGACTCTTCACCTCAAATGAAAGTCTTCACAATTAACTGGCTCATATATGGATTAGTGATTATCATTACTACTGTGTATTGCTACGGCAGACTCGATTTTGCACGGAGCTACCACAATACAATCCCTATAAAAACGATAGAGGCATCTCCCTCTATAAAAAAATAATGAGCACAAGAACATATGACGCATTCCCCTGAATATCACAACCATGAAGAATTTCAATTAAGGACCCAAAAATTAGCCGACATACGTAAACTAGGCGTTGATCCTTACCCACACGAATTCAAACCGAAACAAACAGCAGAAGAGCTGCATTCTCTCTATGATGGCGCAACGATAGGCCATAGCGATGATGCCGGGGCAGGAACAACTCCCTCTGCCAAAGTTGCTGGACGACTCGTCCTCTTCCGTTCTATGGGAAAAAATGCCTTTGGTCACATCCAAGACCATACAGGACGTATCCAGGTGATGTTCAATAAAGAGATTACCCAAGTTTTCGGATATAAAAAACCAGATAGCACTGAAGCTGAGACGCTTACCCCAATGAAATTCATCGAAAAGAAAATCGACCTCGGCGATATCATAGGAGTTGAAGGTTTTCTCTTTCATACCAACAAAGGGGAACTGACAATTTTTGTTCATACAGTCACCCTTCTATGCAAAACACTTCTTCCGCTTGCTGATAAGCATGCAGGGCTGGCAGATAAAGAATTGCGTTACCGAAAACGCTGGCTTGATCTCATCACCAATCCCGATGTGTCAAAAACGTTTAGAATGCGCGCTGAGATTGTAAGAATGATGCGAGAGTATTTCCACGAACACGATTTTCTTGAAGTGGAAACACCGGTCCTTCAAAGCATTTATGGGGGCGCCGAAGCTCGTCCCTTTATTACAAAACTTAACGCCCTTGAACAGGAAATGTTCATGCGGATTGCCCTTGAAATCCCTCTTAAAAAGCTAATTGTCGGAGGGATGGACCGAGTCTACGAAATCAGTCGAGTCTTCCGCAATGAGGGAATCGACCGCACTCACAACCCCGAATTTACCATGGTCGAGGCTTATGCAGCCTATTGGGACTATAATGACATGATGCGGTTTGTCGAAAATCTATTTGAAAAACTTTCTCTAAAACTGCTTGGAACAACAAAAATCACGATCACCAACCCAGAAGATCCGGAAGCTCCAGCTATAGAGCTCGATCTCAAAGCTCCTTGGATACGTTTAACGATGAAAGAAGCGATCTTAAAGTATGGTAAAATCGACGTCGATACCTTAGATGACAATAAAATGCGCGCTTTACTTAAAGAAAGCAATGAATTCGACCCAAAAAAAATCGATAAGCAACCACGCGGATTGTTGATTGCTTCTCTATTCGAGCTGTATGCTGAACCTCACCTCATCCAGCCACACCACATCATCGACCATCCTATAGAGACGACCCCCCTATGTAAGCTGCACCGCAATCCAAAAGAACGCAGTGAAGGTATTGTAGAGAGATTTGAAAGCTTTATTCTAGGAAGAGAAATCTGCAATGCCTACACCGAACTTAACGATCCAGAAATGCAGCGTCAGCTTCTTGTAGAACAATCGAAAAAGCGAGATGCCGGCGATGAAGAAGCAAGTCCCTTAGATGAAGAGTTCATCGAAGCGATCTGTCAAGGGATGCCCCCAACTGGTGGTATAGGAATTGGTATCGATCGTTTGACGATGATTCTCACGAATACTCACTCCATCCGAGATGTGCTTTTTTTTCCGTGGATGAAAACTCAAACCTAAAAGGAGAATTCTGATGGATTCTGAAGGGCTCTCACTAGCCATTAATGATGAAAGCAAAAAATTCCGCGATTATTATTTGTGGTTAGAAAAAGCGATGCCCCCAGACTTCTTCAAAGAGATCAGCAGGGAAAATATCATGTTGATCGTTCATAATCTCATGGGCTTTAACCTTCAGGTTTACTTTTCCACGATACACTTAAAGAATGCGGCATTAGTGCTATCTTTAGATAGCGCTGATGCCGATCTTAGAATTCTTAAAGATTATGCTTTTTACGGCATTAAAGACTACCAAGCTTATGTGTCAAACACACCACCCCCTTTTCCAAATATCAAAGCTAACCTGCGCGTTGCGGCTATTTCATTTACAGAAGCTGTAGAAGTTCCTAAAGATCTTTTTTCTCTAGAGGCAAAAAACCTCCTTAAAAAATCACTTGGAGAGCATAAACTCACAGACAGCGATTTTGACAAAATTATCTCTAGTGTCAGCTCTCGCTTTTTGAAGGAACTACCAGTCGACCGCCTTGTCTTAGCTTTTAATATGTTTTTTCGCGCCCAAACACGCGATAACTGTCAATACGAAGTGCGTTACAATGAAAAATGGGAAGAGACAGGAGCTGCCTCAATGCAGATCGTGCTCGCTTGGCGCAACGCACCAAAACACAACTTTCTTTACCGCATGGCAAGGGTCATCCACCGCCATCAATTAGTGATGAAAAGAGTCAATGCCTCTTACATCAATGCCTATGAGAAAGAAAGTACTTTACTGATGGCTTTAGACCTCCATGGCAATAATGGACAGGCCGCATGGGAAGCCGCAAATATCGTCGATTTTCTCAGGGAATTACTTACCGTTAAATATTTTGCCAGCTTTGATCCTATTGATGATGCTCTTGTCTCCACAGGGACCATCTCTGGATCTATGGGTAATTTCCTACGCTCTGCGACAAATTTCATTCATCAAATACTCGTTCATGTCGATGCGAATATCTACACGATCGAACACATTCAAGAAGCTTTCTGCCGCCATCCCAAGCTCACAGCAATGCTTTGTGAAGTTTTTCGCGTTAAATTTGATCCTAATTTTCGCGACTATGAAAAATCCCTTAAGATGCGCGATGAGTTTCTTGCCGATGTAGATAAGTTGGACACAGGGCAAGAAGATAACGACATCAGAAGAAAAAATATTCTACGTCAAGCGATGAATTTTATCGTCCATACCCTTAAAACGAATTTTTTCCGCATCAACATCACAGCCCACAGTTTTCGATTAGATCCACGCTATCTTAATTATGTCCCCTTTGACCGCACTAAAATTTTCCCAGAGCTCCCCTACGCCATTTTTTTTATCAAGGGGATGCATTTTTTCAGTTTTCACATCCGTTTTAAAGACCTCTCGAGAGGAGGCCTCCGTACTGTTTACCCTCACAACATGGAACAAATCACACACGAACGGAATCACATCTTCGCTGAATGCTACAACCTAGCTCTCACTCAGCACATGAAAAATAAAGATATTCCTGAAGGAGGCGCTAAAGGCGTCATCTTCCTTAATCCTTTCCACCGACTAGAATCGGAGTCTTTAGTCCTTCAGAATGAACTCTCCGCTTCAAATACCCCCCAAGAGGAAATCGACCGCAAGATTGCACTTTTCATCAAAGAACAACGGCTGGAACACCTTCATGAAGCACAACGTTCCTTTGTCGATAACTTATTAGTTTTAGTCAATTGCAATCCCGATGGTACTCTCCGGGCAAAAAACATCGTGGACTATTGGAAACTTCCTGAATATCTTTATTTGGGTCCTGATGAAAACATGCACGATGAGATCATCCAATGGATTGCAAACACAAGCAAACACTATGATTATCGTCCAGGCACTGCCTTTATCTCTGGCAAACCCGAAGCAGGCATTAACCATAAGGAATATGGCGTTACCTCATTAGGAGTCAACGTCTACATGGAAGCTTTACTCCGCTTCTTGGGGATAGATCCATTGACAATGCCATTTACAATAAAAATGTCCGGAGGACCCGACGGAGATGTCGCTGGAAATGAAATTCACAATCTTTATCGTTACTATAATGGACGCGCTAAATTATTGACGACTATTGATGTCTCTGGGACCATTTACGACCCCAAAGGATTGGACCTTGAAATTTTAGATCGGTTATTTAGAGAAGGCAAGCCACTCAGGTACTATCCTCCAGAAAAACTCAATGATGGTGGATTCCTTCTAGATAAAAATACCAAACGCAACCAAAATGCCCTCACACAACAAGCTTTATGCTGGCGCAAAGTCAACGGCAAACTGCAAGAAGACTGGGTGTCGGGAAGTGAGATGAATCATATTTTACGAAGTACCGTCCACCAAACTAAGACAGATATCTTTATCCCCTCTGGAGGACGTCCACGCACCCTTGATGAATCTAACATCAAAGAATTTCTCGATTCTCATGGAAATCCCACATCAAAGGGAATTGTCGAAGGCGCTAACCTTTACCTCACACCTAAGGCCCGTCGTTTTTTGGAGAAATTAGGCGTTCTCGTCATTAAAGACAGCTCAGCGAACAAAACAGGGGTGATTTGTTCTTCGTTTGAGATCCTTTGTGGACTCACCATCACAGATGAAGAATTTTTAATCCATAAGCAGCAGTTAGTCACGGAAATTTTGGAGCGCTTAAAGCAGTGCGCCTCGCGAGAAGTCGAGTTGCTTTTAAAGACCCACCAAGAGACCGGACAGTACCTCACCGATATCTCTCAACAGATTTCAGAGCGGATCATTCAATATACATATGAATTGTTGGATTATCTAGAAACAATTGATTGGAGCTACGATTGTACAAACCCCATCACCCGATCTTACTTAGATTACTGCTTACCACTAATACGCTCTCAATTTGAAGAGGATGCTCTCCATCGAGTCCCCGACTCGCACAAAAAAGCTGTTGTCGCCTGCCATCTCGCTTCGCAACTGGTGTATACAAAAGGATTGTCCTGGCATCCTACAATTGTGGATATTCTTCCACTGCTGCTTTAAGCGTGATTATTCAGTTGGTATAACCCAGGCCTTCAGCCTGGATGTGGTCGTTTCAAGATAAGCACTTGACAGTTTACTGAACTAAAAGATGTCTAGTTTTTCTGTCGCCGTATTCACGGCTTTTTGTTTCTTCCTAGCCTCCATGGGCTCACGCCCATGGCTACATGCTCTCGCCGTTACGCGGCTTTCAAAGAAGCAAACTCGAGCGGCCCATATGCGACTATTACCCTCGCTAAAGCCGTATAGCGGCGACGGCATGTAGCCATGGGCGTGAGCCATGGAGGCTGGGGGGAAACAAAAAGCCGTGAATACGGCGACAGGAAAACTTGCGAATTATATCCGCTCAAGCAAAATCTCGCACGATATTAATGTGTTCGATGATTGCTTGAAAGGCTTGAAAGAGGGTTGTAGCTTCGGCTTCATTTCCGGGATGAAGATCGGGATGAAGAACTTGTTGGTATTTCTTTTTAGCTGCTGTATATTCCTCGAACGTACATTCAAAAGTCAATCCAATGAGTTCAAATTGATCTTTAGCCTGTTCTCTTTGAGCCAACTTCCATTTATTCACTTGAAGTTCATATTTTAAACGGTCGTAAATTCGATCGCTCCGACACGACGTCTGCTCTGGATTTATCGCCTTTAAATTTATCTGATTGTAAAAGGCTGTCAACGGATCGTAGTCCATGATTTTTTTAGCATCTTGTTCCGAAATTTCCCCTGTAAAAACCTTCTCGTAAATCATCGAAATCGAGGTAACATAATTGATATCTTCCGGCAAGACCCAGCCAGCAATATAAGCTGCTTTTTGATGAAGACCACGAAGAGTCATAATTTTTTGTTGTAAATATTCTAGTTTTTGTATCAGTTCGTCGGCATAAAGATCACCTTGGTCATCCTCACCGACCACTTCTTTAATCAATTGAGCAATATCATTACCATTAAAGGGGTATTGACAAGTAAGTTCCTCTTTTCCCTTCTTTTGAAGCCAAGCATTTGCCTGTCGCACCACTTCAACAAGAGAAATCTCTGCATGGTAGCAACATCTTTTGAGTTGTTTGAAAACGACATTTCTTTCAAGCGCCTCCCAGCTAAGCTTCTCCATCTTGGAAAAATGCAAAAGACCTCCGTTTTCATCAACTAAACCTAGTTGATTTCTCAATTCCAAAGCTAAAGACATTTCCACCTGAAGATTTTTAGGCATGATCATCTCTGCAAACGGCTGAGCGTGGTTATTTGCTATCAGATAAAACTGATAATATATCGTATAAGTAAAAAAAGAGGTAAGATGGGAAATGATACCAAGCACTTCGAGCACTAATCTAATCCCATTTAACTCCGTTGTATCCCAGATAGGCCCGCCTGGAGGGAAGCCCTTTAAAAGGGAAATCACGGTTATGCAGGGCAACAACCCCCCTAATGCAAAACTTTTAAAATCAGAGAAAAAAGCCTCTGCATATCGGTTACACTTCTCCCAAGAGCTATCAGCTAAGGAGCTGTTCTTTGTGAACGCTGCAAATACAAAACAACTTAAATGCCTTGTGATGCATGCTCCGTACCACAAAACACCCAAAGGGGAGACAATTGTAGTCACAAGCGAAGTATAAACAAATCTAGCAAAATACCTAATGACCTTTGTGCCCCAATGCAAATAACTATTATCGACCTTTCCTTCTAAGATTCGCGGATGTGCCAAAGCAGAAACAATAGAGTCTGTTTCTTGTCTAATTTTAACCTTTTCGCAATTTGGCGGAGATAGCCAGTCGAGAACAACTCGATTAAGTAAAGCAGCCTCTGTGAATGAGGCGACACGAGGCATTTGCTCTAATTCAATTGCAGGTGTGGAATTTAAAGCTATGAGCATAATTTAAAATGATTTTAATTTTTTATTTAGAATCAACGACTATCTTATCTATTCGATTATATGTTTGCAATGTAAATGAACATGTAAAATAAACAAGGGTGCAACTAAAAGTGTAGGTCGACACAACATGCAATCGCAACACTATGCATGAGCGAGGGAAACGCAAAGGCGCAAAGGTGGGGAAGAAGAATTTGTACACCAGGGATGAACGAGGACAGGATAGGCAGGATCAGGGAGGATATGTAGGATCGTTATTGCTAGATTTAATCATAAGTAGAATGGAAAATTGAGTTTTTAAGCTCTTCGCAAGCTCAGATCTTAAAAAAAACAATTCTCAATGAGGCTTTGAGGCCTCATTGAGAAGAGTGAATTAATTACTGAGACTGCGAAGTAATCACTTCTCTATCTTAATATATTTTAATCTACTTATGACTAAATCTAGCAATAACGATCCTACATATCCTCCCTGATCCTGCCTATCCTGTCCTCGTTCATCCCTGGTGTACAAATTCTTCTTCCCCCCCTTTGTGTCTTTGCGTCTTTGCGTTTCCCTCACTCATGCATAGTGTTGCGATTGCATATTGTGTCGACCTACACTTTTAATCGCACCTCGTCATTGTTGCTTATCCATGTTGCTTATCCATTTTTCAAGGACGCGTTTTTTTTTGCTGACACGTTAATCCATTTTCTCTATAATGGCCGACAAATACTGCCTTTATAAACTATATATTTTGGAGATGTCTCATGGCAAAAAAACGAGAAAAAATTAAGATGAAAAGTTCTGAAAGTGCTTTTCACTACTATACAGAAAAAAATAAAACAAACACACCCGATCGTTTGTCACGCACTAAATACGATCCAACACTTCGCAAACACGTGGAATTTAAAGAAACAAAGTAGTGAACTCTTATGTTTGAGCTGTCCGTCGCTTGCAAATATCTTATTCCTCGCTGGCGGCAGCTTTCGGTCTCTATTATCAGCCTTGTCTCAATTCTCGTCATCGCCCTAGTTGTCTGGTTAATTATCGTCTTCTTCTCTGTCAAAGATGGACTTGAAAATAACTGGGTTAACAAGATCGTTACCCTCACTGCTCCAATCCGTGTAACTCCAACAGAGAAATATTACGATTCTTACTATTACCTCATTGACAGTGTTAGCGCTGGCTCTGATTATACGACAAAGAGTGTTGGAGAAAAATTACAAGCCGAGTCGGCGAATCCCTATGATCCTCGTATCGATGAGGAATTGCCTGCCAAATGGCCAAAACCAGATCTAGATTCCCAGGGAAACCCAAGGGATTTAGTAAAAGAAGTCGTCCAGATAGCTTCAAATATTTCTCAGGTAAATGGACTTAAAGTAAGCGACTTCGAAACGACGATGGCCCACTTACGCCTACGCTTTCTTCGCCATCTATTAGAAATTGGAAAACAATCGCAGCAATTTCTCGACCATGCAACCTATATAGGTTCTTTTGATACAGAGACTCCTAACCTCTCTACGATGCTACTGACACCAACAGCAGCTGATTTTCATAATCTCTTGCACATGCAAGAAGTTGCCAATGACGATGCTCAACAAACGACCCCAGACACCTTTCAAAAAGTAAATTTACCCTTACTACAAGAAGGAGTAAAAGATTTTTTTTCCTCAGTAGAAATTAAAGCTTTAAACCCCTCCTCCAACGATTGGTCCATCCCACCATCACTGCTCCCTAAAACGGCTAATTTCCGTGCAGCAGCGATACTAAATGAAGATAGTGTGACCCATCTTATCATTCCCGTAGCGATCACAAAACTCCCCTCTTTAATTGAACAACTCAACCTCAAAGGAAGTGCCGCTGTTCCTGCAGAAATACAAATTGATGAGACGGGAATTTCTGTTAAGTTACCCGAAAAAGAATTTCAGTCGTTATCTCCTTGGGTTTCTATTACACTACAGGAAGGAACTCCAATCCCCGCGTCGCTGATTACACGGTCGCTTGAGACGATGCAAAAGATTGCACAAATTAGATTTTATGTCGACTTACCCATTCAGAACAGCCGACTTAAAGGAGAAATCAATTTAGGAAAGCTCGAGATCGCTGAAGCTGTTAGTCAAAATGAAGCAGGCAAAACATTCCTAGCTCTTCCTGATGAATCTGGAGATGGAATCACACTACCCAACACTGCTTTCGGCGAGCCAATTCTTCTTCCACGCGTGTTCAGAGACGGGGGGGCTTTGATTGGGGATAGAGGATTTCTATCTTATTATTCTCCTACTCCTAGCACAATTCAGGAGCAGTATATTCCCGTTGTTGTCGTTGGTTTTTACGACCCAGGCATCATGTCGATCGGCGGTAAATACATCCTCGCTAACAAATCTCTCACCACCTCTATACGTAGTGGTCAACCACAAGAAGAAATCCTACAAGGAAATGGGATTAACATTCGCTTCGACAATCTCAACGATACTGCTAAGGTCAAAGCTGCGTTATTAGCTGGATTTGAACATGCGGGTATTTCTCAATACTGGAATGTGGAGACTTATCAAGAGTACCCATTTAGCAAAGATCTCATTCAGCAGCTGGATAGTGAAAAGAATCTTTTCTCCATCATTTCGTTGATCATTATCATCGTTGCTTGCTCTAATATCATTTCAATGTTAATCATTCTCGTTAATGACAAGAAACTGGAAATTGGCATCCTCCGTTCAATGGGAGCCACCTCTCTCAATATCGCCGCTATTTTTGGATTCTGCGGTATCGTCATGGGGACTGCTGGAAGCCTTCTTGGTGCTGGAACTGCAATCCTAACGCTACGCTACATCAATGAACTGACTGCTTTTATCGGTCGTTTACAAGGACACGATCTCTTCAATCCTGTTTTTTATGGAACAGTCCTTCCCGATGAATTAAGCATCACTGCCATTGTACTTGTCGTTTCGGTGACAGCAGGAATTTCCCTGTTAGCCGGCATTGTTCCAGCCTTAAAAGCTAGCATGCTTCGTCCTTCAGCTATACTAAGAGCGGAGTAATCGATGAACATCATTTTACGAGCAAAAAAAATAAAGAAATCGTTCTACAACCCAGTACACGTAGAAATTCTCAAAGAAATTGATCTTGTAGTCCATCAGGGAGAAACAGTAGCGATTACAGGGCGTTCTGGAGGAGGAAAAAGCACTCTCCTGCAGATTTTAGGGACATTGGAGTCTCCTTGTTCAGGAGAGCTAGAAATTGGAGGAGAACTCGTCTCATGCTTTAATAAAAGCAAACTCCGCAATAAGAAACTCGCCTTTATTTTTCAATCGTTTCATCTTCTTGAAGACTACACAGCTCTCGATAATGTTTTGATGCCTGCCCGAATTGGGCGGCAACGAAGTGCACCGGGATCGGCCGCTTATATCCGGGGATGTGACTTGCTTGATCAGGTAGGATTGAGTGACAGGAAGCATTTTAATACCAAATTGCTCTCCGGGGGAGAAAAACAAAGGGTAGCAATAGCCCGAGCGCTATGCAATGATCCAGATATTATTTTTGCAGATGAACCATCTGGCAATCTAGATCGACAAACTTCACACCAGATTCACGATTTGCTTCTTGCTTTTGCTAAAAATAGCAATAAAACTTTGATTATTGTCACCCATGATCCCGAACTCGCAAGTCTGTGTTCCACAAATTACCGCATTGAGAATGGCGAATTAAGACAAAATCTGTAATCTGCTATTGCTTTATTTATTCATCCTCTGTTAAGATGACCGCACTAGTATGTAAATTAGGAGAAACCTTTAAATGTCAAACAAACACCAAACCACCTGGAAAGACGACAACATCGTGGATGATGTCTCCTTTCAGGAAAAAGATGCTGAAGCCTTTAAAAACCTTTTAGAAAGCAAAGGAAGTAAAGTTCCAAAAGAAAGCGGCTCCTTTACCGTGGGTTCTATCTTAAAAGGACGTATTGTAGAATTTACTAAAGATCACGTTGTGGTCGATGTAGGATTAAAGTCTGAAGGGCTAGTGCCTATTCAAGAGTTTTCCGATCCTTCTGAACTTACTCTTGATTGCGAAGTAGAAGTGTTCCTAGATCAACCTGAGGATGATCAAGGTCAAATCGTACTTTCACGTGAAAAAGCAGAACGTCTACGCCAATGGGAATACATCATCGAGCATTGCGAAGAAGGCTCGATCGTTAAAGGACGTGTATTGCGTAAAGTTAAAGGCGGTTTGATGGTTGATATCGGAATGGAAGCATTCCTACCCGGCTCACAAATCGACAACAAGCGCATTAAAAATCTCGACGATTATATTGATAAGACGTACGAATTTAAAATTCTTAAGATCAACATCGAACGCAAAAACGTCGTCGTCTCTCGCCGTGAGCTTCTCGAAGCGGAAAGAATGTCGAAAAAGACAGAGCTTCTAGAGAATATCCAAGAGGGTGATGTTCGTGAAGGTATCGTTAAAAACATCACAGACTTTGGTGTGTTCTTAGACCTCGATGGAATCGATGGACTGCTTCATATCACAGACATGACTTGGAAACGGATCCGTCACCCATCAGAGATGGTTCATCTAGGAGATAAACTTGAAGTTATTATCTTGAATGTTGATAAATCAAAGGGACGCGTTGCATTAGGTCTTAAACAGAAAGAGATGAACCCTTGGGATCTTATTGAACAGAAATACCCGCCAGGAACTCGTGTCAAGGGTAAAATCGTCAATCTACTCCCCTATGGTGCTTTCATCGAACTTGAAGCTGGCATCGAAGGGCTTATTCACGTATCTGAAATGTCTTGGATCAAAAATATCACTGATCCAAACGAAGTCGTGAAAAAAGGAGATGAAGTCGAAGCCATCGTCTTATCAATACAAAAAGAAGAGGGTAAAATTTCTCTCGGGCTGAAACAGGCTGAACACAACCCTTGGGATGATGTTGAGAAAAAATATCCAATCGGCAGCAACGTAAAAGCTGAAATCCGCAGTTTAACTAACTACGGAGCTTTTGTTGAAATCGAACCGGGTATCGAGGGTTTAATTCATATTTCCGATCTTAGCTGGATTAAGAAGATCTCACACCCTTCAGAAGTTCTTAAGAAGGGAGACATCGTTGATACAGTCGTTCT
This sequence comes from Chlamydiota bacterium, assembly GCA_013287465.1. Taxonomy (GTDB): domain Bacteria; phylum Chlamydiota; class Chlamydiia; order Chlamydiales; family Parachlamydiaceae; genus JABDDS01. The sequence goes on from JABDDS010000010.1 coordinate 21,305, forward strand.
TTCTGTTGACAAGGAGAGTAAAAAAATTACTCTTGGCGTGAAACAACTCACACAAAATCCTTGGGAATCAATTGAAAAAACAATGCTCGTAGGTTCATTGGTAAAGGGAAAAGTCAGCAAGATTACAGCCTTTGGGGCTTTTGTTGAACTTGACAATGGGATTGAAGGACTCATCCATGTAACAGAACTCTCAGACGAAGCGTTTGGCAAAGTCGAAGATATTGTTTCAAAAGGAGATGAGGTTACAGCTAAAGTCATTAAACTTGACCCAGAGCATAAAAAGATCGCTCTTTCTATTAAAGATTATTTGATCGATAAAAATCAGTGCAACCACGATGATATTGTCGTTACAACAAAACGTAAGAAGAAAGAATCGAAAGACAAGGAAGAGCATTCTAACGAAGAGAATGCTGAATAAACGCAAGTTACCAAAGAATAAGGGGCTGAAGCATTTCAGTCCCTTATCTTCAATTTTTTGAACTAAAACTTTTACTTGTTACTCCATCAATGATCTATAGAGAGGCCGGCGCCTTACCCTAAATGATCAATCGAGTAGCAACTTGAAAAAAAATGCATGCCGGAGACTGATTATCATGAACAAAGATCTTATTGCTATCTTTGAATATCTAGAGCGCGAAAAAGGGATCAAACGCCAAGTCGTCATCGAAGCAATCGAAGAATCCCTGTGCGCAGCTGCTCGCAAAAGCATTACAGGAGCTTCTAATGTCACCGTCAAAATCAATCCCAAAACCGGGGATATTGAAGTTGTTTGTGAAAAAGAAATCGTCGATGAAGTCGAAGTCAGTGCCCAAGAAATCCTTCTAGAAGATGCAAGAGAAATCGACCCTGAGTGCGAACTCGGGCAGTTTATTGATATCACAGTAACACCCAAAGATTTTGGACGAATTGCCGCCCAAAAGGCTCGTCATATTATTGCACAAAAATTACGCGGAGCCGAAAGGGATGTCATTTATGAAGAATATAGACATAGAATAAATGATCTGGTTTCAGGTACCGTCAAGCGCTTTGTTCGTGGGGCTAACCTTATAATCGATCTTGGCAAGATAGAAGCAATTATGCCGATGAGAAACTACCCTAAAACAGAAAGGTACCAGATTGGCGATAAAGTTCTAGCCCTCCTTCTTGATGTTGCAGATACTGAAAACGGCGGAGCAGAAGTTATTCTATCTCGTAGCCATCCTGAGTTTGTAAAGCAATTGATGATTCAAGAAGTTCCTGAAATCAATGATGGAACAGTTACAATTGAAAGCATTGTCCGCGAAGCTGGCTATAGAACAAAGCTTACAGTTCGTTCAACGGACTCAAAAGTCGACCCTGTAGGTGCTTGTGTGGGGATGCGTGGCAATCGCATTAAAAATGTTGTCAGAGAACTACAAAACGAAAAGATCGATATTATTCCCTATACAGAAGATTCTATAGAGTTACTGCAAAACGCTCTTGCTCCTATCGAAATCCGTAAAATAAATATCAATGAAGATGAAAATACAATCTCAATAGTTGTTGAAGATGACGACTTTGCCGCTGTCATCGGCAAAAAAGGGATGAATGCCCGTCTAAATAGTCAGTTGATCGGCTATGAAATTGAAGTCCAACGCCTTAGCGACTATAGTAAAGCTTTGGAAATTGAACGTTCTGAACTTGCAGCTTCTGATAATCCAGAACTTGATCAACCAATCACTACTATCGAAGGAATCAATAGCTTAATATTGGATCAATTGGTTGCAGAGGGTTTTAATACAGTGCGTTCGTTGCTCCTAATCTCCCGTGAGCAACTGACTAAAATTCCTGGAATTAGTGCTGAGTTAGCAGATCGGATCCTTGAACAAATTAGAAAACAGAGGACATAATCACTTGGCTAAAAATCTCAAATTAAATATTAAAAATGCCCAGATAGCCAATGCTGTTAATCTTAGTGGTTTAAAAGATAAGCTTGCCAGCCAAAAGGCAACGCAAGCCGAGGAAGCCCCACCTAAGGAGCCCGCTGTAAAAAAAACTGCAACGAAATCGACGGCAAAATCGGGTGCTACCAAACCAGTAAAGGCAAAAACATCAAAAATTGAGACACCTGTTGTTGAACCAACTAATCAAGAGCCTAAAGAGGAAACTGTTCGTGTTAAAGCACGCTCTCGTTCAGCCTTTGCAGAACCTTCTTCCAAAGAAGAAACTCCACGCACGATAGAAGAAAAGCCTCATAGAATTCAAGAAGAAGAAACTGCTAAGGAAGACTCCGGCATTAAAGATGAAGAAGCAAAAGAAGAAAGTCAAATTCCTTCCCCATCTGGTAGAAAAAAAACCTCAGAAGAATTACGAAAGGAAATTTTTGCCGAAGAAATAGAAGCTCAACAAAGGCAACAAACAACACCTAATAAAAACATCTTGGTGGAGCCACAAGCGGCAGAGGAAGTCGTTCCAGCTGCTTCTCAAACACCACCAAAAGAAACTATAACCGCACAACCGCCAATACAAGAACAACGAAAACCGGCACCACCACTGCCTACTCCGGCAAATCGTCCCCAAAGAGAACTTCCTAAAAAAGAAGCGGTGAAACTCCAGCTCCCGCAGCGCTCTGCAGTCCGAGAATTTGCACCTCCAGCCCATAAATTAGGACCTACTGGAAGACACGTTAACGACCTATTACCACCTCCCCCAAAAAAGAATCAGCCACAGGCTGTAAGCTCATCGACCTCGAGCAAATACACAGAAAATACAGAAGACCAGTCAAGACCAAAGCCCAAATCGCGAGATGCCGACCCTTTAGTTTCGACTAGTGAAGACAAAAAAGGGCCAGGCAAATTAGGAAAACTCAAAGAATTTCGCGATATCAAACCATCAATCAAACGGACAGAGCAGGTTCGATTCGACGCTCGCGATAAACAGGGATTGCGCGATAATGATGAAGATGGACGTCACCGCAAAAGACGCGTCAAACAAAGCCGCCAGCAAGTAGAAGATGTCACGATTCGTCCTACCAACCTAAAACTGCGCATTCCTGTTGCCCTCAAAGATTTGGCTGCGGAAATGAAACTCAAATCCTCTCAGCTTATTGCAAAATTATTTGCTCAAGGTGTTATCGTGACTCTAAATGACATCCTTGAAGATGCCACAACAATTCAGCTGCTTGGACATGAATTTGGCTGCGATATTCAAATCGACACTTCAGAAGAGGAAAGAGTCCGAATCACGGATAAAACAATTAAAGAAGAAATCGCTGCCGAAGACCCTGCCACTTTGGTCATCAGACCCCCTGTAGTCGCATTCATGGGGCACGTCGACCACGGAAAGACAAGCCTTATCGATGCCATTCGAAAAAGCAATCGTGCGTCAGGAGAAGCCGGAGCTATCACCCAGCATATTGGAGCATTCCGTTGCTCCACAGCGGTTGGAGATATTGCTATTCTCGACACTCCAGGTCACGAAGCCTTCTCTGCGATGAGAGCAAGAGGAGCTGATGTCACTGATATTGTTGTATTAGTTGTAGCTGGAGATGAAGGAATTCGACAGCAAACCATAGAAGCTATTGAACACGCAAAAACAGCCAACGTCACTATCGTTGTCGCAATTAACAAGTGCGATAAACCCAATTTCAATACTGAGAATGTCTATCGTCAACTATCTGAACATGAATTGCTTCCTGAGGCGTGGGGAGGACAGACAATCACGATTAATTGCTCCGCAGTGACAGGTGAAGGGATTCAACAACTATTAGAAATGCTTGCCCTTCAAGCTGAGATCTTAGAGCTTCGCTCCTCCCCTGCTATGCGAGCCCGCGGGACAGTATTAGAATCAGAAATGCATAAAGGAATGGGATCTGTAGCTACTGTTCTAGTTCAAAATGGAACACTTCACTGCGGTGATGCTTTGGTTTTTGGTCAACTTTGGGGACGCGTCAAAACAATGCGCGATGAGTTCAACAAAGAGATTGAAACAGCAGGGCCATCAACGCCTGTAGCTATTACAGGTCTGTCGGGACTTCCAGAAGCTGGTGAGGAATTCATTGTCGTCAAAAACGAAAAAGAAGCGCGTGCAATTGCAGAAGCTCGTATGCTTGGGGCACGTCAAACCAATCTATTGCAAACTAAGAAGTTGTCGATGGATAACCTCATGCTGCAAGCTGCTGCGACAAATAAAAAGATTCTCAATTTGGTTCTAAGGGCCGACGTGCAGGGCTCTTTAGAGGCATTAAGAACAGCTTTAATGAAAATTGTTTCAACGAAAGCCGAAATCAACATTATCTTTTCTGGAGTAGGTGAGATCTCCGAATCTGATGTACAGCTTGCTGCGACATCTAAGGCAGTTATCGTGGGCTTCCATACGCAAATTGAAAGCCATGCCGACGCTCTATTAAAAGAGTTAGGGGTCCAAGTGCGCTTGCATAATATCATCTATCATGCCGTCGACGATGTCAAAGAGCTCCTTTGTGGACTCTTGGATAAAATTGCTCAGGAAACGGAAAAAGGAAAAGCTGAGGTCAGAGCTATATTCAAATCCTCACAGCATGGCAATATCGTGGGTTGTATTGTAACAGAAGGAGCTATCCACCGCAGCAATTCAATACGAGTAAAACGAGATAAAGAAGTCGTCTGGAATGGAGGCATCAGCTCACTGAAACGCGTTAAAGAAGACGTCAAAGAAGTGGCAAAAGGGCTGGAGTGTGGAATTGTATTAAATGGCTTTAACGGAGCCCTTGAAGGAGATATCCTTGAAGCATATGAAATCACTTACATCACGCAAGAATTATGACAGTACCACGTAAAGACCGCCTCGATTCACTATTAAAAGAAGTGATTTCAGAAATCATCCGAAGAGAAGTGCGCAATCCCAACGTGCACTCCTTAATCACTGTCACTCGTGTTGATATCACAAAGGACTTACATTACGCTAAAGTCTACGTGAGCGTTATTGGAACAGAAGAAGAAAAAAATGAAACGCTTGCAGCTCTCCAAAGTGCCGCTGGCTTTATCGCAGTACAATCTTCGAAAAAAGTGGTGATGCGCTATTTCCCAGCATTGACATTTAAATTAGACGATAGCGTTGACAAACACATGCGCATCGAAAAGCTTTTAAGCGAAATCGCCACAGAGAAAAACACACGAACAGGACCAGCTGATGTCTGAAGACGTTGGCGGCATCTTGCTCGTCGATAAGCCTAAAAATAAGACATCATTCAGTCTTATCTCTTCTTTGCGTCGCCTTCTTAACATACAAAAAATTGGTCATGCTGGCACCCTCGACCCCTTCGCCACAGGGGTTATGGTACTGCTGATCGGAAAAAAATACACCCGGATGTCTGATCAGTTATTGACTACGGATAAAGAATATATCGCAACGGCCCTACTTGGAATCGAAACAGATTCTTACGACTGCGATGGTCAAGTAACGGCTCAAAGTGATTTCATTCCTTCTTTAGAGGCTTTAAAAGTTGCTCTTGAGTCTTTTCAGGGAGAAGTGCTTCAAACTCCCCCAATGTTTTCTGCAAAAAAGAAAAACGGTAAAAAGCTTTATGAGCTCGCTCGCAAAGGCATCACTATCGAAAGAACAGCCGTACCCGTAACTCTACAGACAGAACTTCTAAAATACGAATATCCTTACATCCAACTGCGCATTTCATGCAGCAAAGGAACGTATATTCGCAGCATCGCCCACGATTTAGGGTGTCTTTTAGGTTGTGGAGCACACTTAAGCGCCCTCAGAAGGACTCGCAGTGGCAATTTCCACATCGATAATTGCATTGACGGTTCTATTCTAAATGATCCTGAATGCAATGTTATTGATTTGCAACGTCGATTTATAAGGACAAACGACAAAAGCAGGCATGGTTCAAAAATAATCCAAAACAGGTAACAGTTTTCTCCGTTCCCTCTCTGTGTTCCTCTGTGCCTCTGTGTTTCACCTTTTTTTGAAACACAGAGGCACAGAGGAACACAGAGATAGAAAAAGTGTAACCCTCATTTGAATCAGGCCCAAAAGCAGCTTCTCTGCTTTTTTCCTTTATGTCCATTTAATTATAGCTGAACGAAATTCGTTGAAGCGATCAATCGTTCTGATTAAACCGTCAACTCTTTCGAAGTTTGTTGAGCTAATTCTTGGTTAGAACGATTAAGTTTAGCTCCCTCAATCATCCAATGATAGAGCCCACAAAGTGCGTTTGGAAGAGCAATAAGTAGTCCAGCTTTGATAGCAAGTTCTATTGCCAAATCCAAATTAGGACTTTCAACTCTTGGATATTGAGAACGACTTAAAGCAATAAATGTTCCTAACCAAAATAAAAAAGCACCACAACTTGTTACTTTTTTAATCGTTTGTGCTGTTAGAGTGTAATCGCCAATTTTTATATATACTTTTTTTTGGAAATCACGTGCAAGCACCGCTTTGTCGTAATCGGGACGAGCTTTATCTAGTTTGGCATTATCGAGCTCAATTAACTTTGTGTTAATCTCTCGCAATTTGTCTCGATCTCTCCATAAATCAGCTAAACAGATGTAGGAGAGAGCAAACACCTCTCCTACTGCTAAATAAATCATGGAGGGGGCTACAAAACTTCCCTCTGCTGCTGCTGCTGTTGTTGCTCCTGCTATTGTTGCTGCTGCTGCTGATTCTAGCACACCAATTCTATCCTTTGTTCGAGGCAGGGATCTTTCAATCGAGTCTGTAGATTTTGAAATATCAGTTATCAAAGTCTTAGCATCACGAATGATGTTTGTGTGAGTATGAATACTAGCCATTTTAAATCCCCCTTACTTAGTTTTTAAATATTTATCTCAAATAATTTCAAAAGTTTATGCGCCACATTGTAAACAACTGCTCATAAACCTGAGGTAAGCTGCATACAGCGAGCGAATCCCCTTGCTTTCCGGCCATTGTAGCAAATAAGTATTAAGATTCTATAAAGAAGTCTATTATTTCAATCCTTTTGAATGAATTTAAGAAGAGCCTGAATGTTTGCTTCTGAAAGACCTGGAAACTTGCGAATTTCTTCCTCGGTGGCAGCAAGAAGTTTCTTAACGCTACCAAAATGAGAGAGAAGTGCCTTTTGTTTCACAGGTCCAATCCCCTTAATTGTTCTTAATGAACTTGTGATATTCTTTTTTACATGCAACTGACGGTGAAAAGAAATTGCTGTGCGATGTGCTTCATCGCGGATCTGTTGCAGTAAAAACAAAACTGGAGAATTTGCTTTCAATAAAATAGGGTCTTTGACATTCGGAAGAAATATCTGCTCTACCGTCACACCACGATCATGTCTCCCCTCTTCTTTAGCAACTCCAATCACATCAATAGAAATAATCTCCAAATCTGCTAACACCTTAAGGGCGATGTTGAGATGTCCTTTTCCTCCATCGACAATAAGTAAATCGGGAAGATCACTCTCCTCTTTTGCTCGTCGATAACGCCTTTCTAACACCTCATGCATGGCAGCATAATCATCAGATCCTGTTTGGTTTTTGATTTTGTATTTACGGTATCTCTTAGAATCTTTTACTCCATCTAAGAATGCCACGAGGGAGGAAACAACCAAAGTTCCTGCGCTGTTAGAATTATCGAAACATTCGATTCTTCTTGGATAATTGCGAAGACGAAATCGTTCTTGCATCTCCAAAAGTGTTTTTTCTCTAATCGCATGTTCATCTTTCGCTCTTTTAAATGAAGCTTCGGCATTGTTAAAGGCCATATCGACAATTGCTTTTTTTTGACCTCTTTGCGGAGCTAAAATATGAACCGAATGTCTATTTGTCGATAAGACCTGAGCAAGAGCATCGCTGTCCTCTGGGAGTAGCGGCAATAAGATCTCATTTGGCAATTCATGTGCGGCGTAGTGATGAAGAATAAATCTACCTATTAACTCTACATCCTCTTCTACAACCTTTGTGAATTCATAGTAGAGTGATCCCACCAGTTTTCCACCGCGAAAAACTAACTGGCTGAGAACGACTTCCTCCCCCTTCCTAAAAACCCCTAAAGCATCTACATTGCCAGTTCCGGATAAGCCCGCTACATGTTGTTTCTCAAGCGTTTTTTCGATAGAGCGGATCGTTCTTAAAATTTCATTAGCTCTCTCAAATTCTAACAGGTTGGCAGCATGATGCATTTCTTTATAAAGCTCTTTCAACACCTCTTTATCTTGTCCATTTAAAAACTTCACCGTCTGTTTTACTAAGACAGCATACTCTTCTTTAGTACATCTATGAACGCAAGGTGCCACGCACCGTTTCATATCATAAAGGATGCAAGGACGCTCTCGACGAACCAATTCTTGGTCTGAACATTGACGAAGTGGAAATAGACGATGTAGCAGATCAAGGGTCTGTCTGGCAGCTTCAGCGCTTGTGTAGGGACCAAAATAAGTACCATCTCGTTTCGGAGCCCCCTTATAACGCACCAAAGAAGCCATCGGCCATTCATGTTGCTCATTAACCTTCAGGCCGATGTATGTTTTATCGTCCTTTAAAAGGGCATTATAGCGTGGCTGATGTTCTTTAATCAGGGTATTTTCAAGAAGAAGAGCTTCCTTTTCCGAAGAGACTACAATCGTATCGATCGTTTCCACTTGGGCGATGAGAAAAGGAATCATCAAGCGACCATCGCCATGAGGCAGAAAGTATTGGCGTACCCGTTGGCGTACGTTTTTTCCTTTTCCTACATAAAGAACAACCCCTCCGTTGCCTTTCATGAGATAAACACCAGGGCTGGTAGGAAAAGAATCTATAGAGTCGCGATCAAAAGACATATCATCCTAAAAAAGGATTACGAAATCACAGTTAGAGAAGTGGCTCCACTTGTCACCTCAGCAAGCTCCTCTGCCTTCTGCATCGCCAACTGACCACAAGCAGCTGCAATATCATCCCCTTTGGTGTAGCGGCAAGTATTGACAACGCGGGAGCCAAAAAGAACGCTACGGAAAAGCTTGACAGCTTTTTTCTCCGGACGTTTTAGCCTCAGCCCAGCAACAGGATTGTATGGGATCAGGTTAACAGTACATTGTTTTCCATGCAAGAGATGCGCGAGTTCATGAGCATGATCGGGATGATCGTTGATCCCCGCAATTAAAATGTATTCAAAAGTAATATCGCGTTTAGTACGACGAGTATATTCATCCATGGCAGCCAAGATATCTTCAAGCGGATATTTCCGTGCATAAGGGATGATTTTAGTACGTATCTTCTGATTAGGAGCATGTAAGGAAAGCACTAAATTGACTTTAAGATCTTCATGAGTCAGTCGTTTAATTCCCTCTACGATACCGACAGTTGAGACCGTGATGCGACGTTCAGAAAGATTCAATAGAGCAGGATCACATAATAGGCGAATAGACTTCAGCACAGGATCATAGTTTTTAAGAGGCTCCCCCATCCCCATATAGACGATATGAGAAACCCTCTCTCCTTTTGCCAGAAGCCAAGCATTAATCTGCACTACCTGCTCCACAATTTCCGCTGGGCGCAGATTGCGATAAAAACCTTCTTTTCCAGAGGCACAGAAGGCACATTTTGCTGGACACCCCACCTGCGATGAGACACAAACAGTACGGCGATCTCCCGAGCAAATGAGAACAGACTCAACAAGTTTTCCATCAGGTAATTTCCACAAAAACTTATATGTTTCTAAATCATTGGAATCTTGAATATGAACAAGTTGAAGCACAGGCAGACGAATAAGGGAAGCGAGCTTCTGTTTCAAATTCTTACTTAGGTTGCTCATCGCATCCCAATTCAAAATTCCTTTCCCATAGACCCATTCAATCACCTGCGTTGCATGATATTCTTTTTCCCCGTGTTCTTTAAAAAGAGCGGCGAGTTCGGTAGGATTTAATTCACAAAAATCTTGCATAATTACTTCGGTGGTAAATATTTTTCTTTCGGACTAGAGAGAGAGCATATAAAAAAACAAATTAATTTGCAATTGAAATTTGCTAAAAGAAAGTTTGATAAAAACAAGTGATGATCGACAATAGTGGACAGAATGGATGAATTTTAGTCCATGATCTCCATTACTGTCCATTTTAAATAACGCGAGTTTTGGATAAGCAACAGCATTGGGGTCTGGCTTGGTATTCTGATATTCTGGGGGGCATAGGGGTCACAGGCTTGGTATTCTGGTATTTTGGTGTCCATCGTTATAGACTAGGCAACGAACACCAAAATATCAGAATACCAAGCCAGACCCCATGCTTCCCCCAGAATACCAGAATACCAAGCCTGACCTCAGTGCTGGTTATCCAAAACTCGCGTTAAATAACACCTAAAAACAAGTTGATTAAAACAACCCAAAATTGAGATGATAAAAATGGCTCATCACGCAAACAAGTATCTAACAAAAAATAGTTTTGAAACCACCTTCCCTCTTTGTGTTCTCTGTGTCTCTGTGTTTCTACCTTTTGAAACACAGAGGCACAGAGAACACAAAGAGGGACCAAATAATTAAAATATACATAATAATGACTAACAAAATAGATCCTAATTTTTCAATTAGAGTCGACAAAGATATCACTCTCCATATCCCTACCATAGGGTCAACCTCAATGGGATACTGGTTAGATGAGAACCATCAAGGAAATGGTACTATGACAAAATCGGTAAAGGCTCTTATGGATTATGGATTTAATGTTTTAAAGCTTCATCGAATACAAATTTTATGTGCCGTTCATAACATTAAAAGTCAGAAAATAGCTTTAAGCTTGGACTTTAAAAAGGAAGGGACCTTAAAAGATGCAATCCATCACTATGATAGTTTCTTTGATGCCTATCTCTATGCTTTGATAGCACCCAACAGATCGTCAAGAACATGAATATCATTATCAGAAAAGCTAAAATAGAAGACGCCCAAGCGATCACTGCCGCAGCCAAAGAAATTGCGCAAACACCAGGCTATTTTTGTTCAGAACCGGACGAACTCACTGAACGAAATTTTATAAAAACGATTCAAGCGCTTTCGGAATCGGAAAAAGGAATTTATCTCGTAGCAGAATGTGAAAAAAAAATTATCGGCCATGCATTTTTAGAACCTATGCCTCTCAATTTACTATCTCATGTTACCCAGCTGACAATTGGTATACATAATGGCTACCAAGAAAAAGGAATTGGCACAGTCTTAATGGAAGCATTGATCAAATGGGTCAAGCAATCGGCAACTATTGAAAAGATAGAGCTCAATGTACGCGCATCTAATCATCGGGCTATCGCTCTCTACAAGAAAATGGGGTTTGTAGAGGAAGGACGTCTTAAAAAAAGAATCAAAATCAATTCAAACCATTACATTGATGATATCTTAATGGCTTTATATTTTTGAATCTTGTTCAGTATAAAGGAGGAGGCTTTCTGCCCCCTCCTAATTGAGAATGTAAAAAATATTTATTTTACAACAGTTAGCTGAGCATTAACACCTTGTACACCTTCAATGTTTTTAACTTGATCTGTGAGCTTTTGAATATCTTCCACGCGATCAACATTTCCTGTCATTACAACTACACCATTGGCTGTTTTAAGGACTAATGTAGTGTTGCCTTTTGAAAACCAACCTCCATTCAGTTCATTGCGGATTTTAGCATTCAATTGTCTATCTTGATAGTTGATAGCTGTGTCTTGAGGGTATTTCTTTTCAGAATCTTGCAATTGAGAATCAGAATACGGGCTTGAATTTGAGCCGGCAATTGTGAGTTGATTGTTTACTTGTTTAACACCATTGATTTCTCTTACGGTGGCTTCTACTTTTTTCTTGTTTTCAAGAGTATCTACAGAGCCCCTGAGATTTACCACTCCATTATTTACGTCAAACTTAATATCTTGAAATCCTTTTGAAAACCAACCTGCACCAAGTGCATCATTGACTTCTTTACCAATTCTTTGATCAGAGACCGACCCTTGATTATCATTTCTTGAATACCCGGAATCGTCATTACGAGCCATTTGTTGGTTGTTACCATATGATCTATCATTTTGCTGCTGATAAGATTGATTATTGCCTTGATACTGGTTATTGTTCCCTTGATAAGGACGTTGACCTTGGTTTTGGTTGTAGTCTTGATAATAATTACCATTGTTGGGTTGTCCTTGATAGCACCCATTGCCATTATATGATGGATAAGAGCCTTGTCCATTTTCGTAATATTGATTTGCAAATACTGTTGTAGCAGATAGTAAACCAGCTAATATAAATAATTTGTTCATTTTTTTTCCTTGTTTTTAAGTTATTAAATTAATAATTTATTTTACGCTCAATAGATTCATTATTATCTTGTTTTGTTTCCCGTATGATGATGTTCCTCATCGTGATGATGGTGACGTTCTTCAGAACAAAAGTTATTATCGCAGCACGATTTTTCCCATTCGTTTAGTTCTTGCTCTGCTTTTTCTTTAGCTAACCCATATTTTTTTTGAAGAGTTCCCAATAAGATCTCTTTTTTTCCATTAATCGCTGTTAGATCATCATCTGTGAGTTTACCCCATTTTTCTTTGACTTTTCCCTTAACAATATTCCAGTCACCTTTTAGTATTTCCTTATTCATAAAAATCCTTTTTTATTTATTTTTTTTTTAATGAAAATGAGTTTATTTTTTATGACTACAAAAAAATATCATAATCAAAAACACCTAGACCCTAAAACTGAGTCTATACATATTTTTTTTAACACAAGAAAAATAAAATTATTAATTGTTAAACAAAACCTTAATCTCTTGCTATCAAGGAGTTAAGGATATGGAATATTTTAAAACACAAATCGGTTGAGACCAGACAAATGATAATCGTTTTTTATACCGAAGCTTCACTTTTTGATATAACTATATAGTGGTTATACTGGAAGCTACCGACTGTTTCGGGGATGAGCTAAAATTTGTGGGAATAGGATCAGAAGGATATGCAGCGACGAGGTCACGTGCTCGGTTGAGTGCTTTCAACATGTGTAAATGAGGGTGTTTTTCATCAAAGATAAAAAGATTTGGTTTGCCAATGAGTTCAACAAGACCTGAATCACTTAGCACATCCCACACATGCTGAGAGATTCCACAAGCAATGAGATGACGTCCCGATTTTTTTAAGTACTCACAAAGTTGCTGCAAAGCAAGGCAAACTGTCGCATCGAAGTCTCGAGCATTCCTTAACTGAAGAATGATGACGCGAGTACTGGTGTCGTCTTCAGCGATTGTTTTCAAGGTAGTCTGAAAAATATCCGCTGCTCCAAAAAACAGTTCTCCTTCCACCTTAATCACCCGAATGGTTTTATGCCGATGCAACAAAGATAGATTGCGTTTAGAAAGTTCTCCGGAGTCATCGATGTCATATTCTACAAGTTCGGGAATGGCTGCTTTTTTTAAATAAAGAGTGATTGAAAATATTATTCCAATATAAAAAGCAACGTCTAAACTAAAAAAAATGCAAGATAAGAAAGTCATCCCTAAAACCAAAGCATCTGAATTTGTCGCTTTAATGCAGAGAAAAAATTGACGTGGTTGAACAATTCCCACCGCTGTCACAAGAAGTAATCCAGAAAGAGCTGCCATGGGAATATGCATAATCAAAAAACTAAACATATAAAGAATGAAGGCAACGAACCCAATCGTTAACAAGGCAGATACGCGAGTCTTAGCACCTAAAGAATAATTAAAAATGCTCCGGGAAGAACTTCCTGATATTGGCATTGCACAAATGAATGAAGAACAAAGATTCCCCAATCCCAAACTAAAAATCTCTTGATTTGTTCCTAAATGCTGCCCGGAACTAGCCGCTATCGTTTTTGCCACAGATGTTGTCTCTAAAATGCTCAATAAGGCGATAGCAAAAGCAATCGGCAACAAGTTGTTCATCACTCCTATATCGAAATAGGGAAAGGCAAAAGTTGGCCATAAATCGCTAAAATGCCCTCGATCCTCAACGAGAAGTACGTGATCCCAATAAGTTTGCGCAACTTCTTCTGTCTCTACTGGAATCAAGCGATCCTGATTGAGGGTATACACAATCAAGGAAGAGACACAAAGCATAATGAGAGCCGCAGGAAGCCGCTTATCAAATCGCTTTAATCCAATGAATAAAAGAATACTTCCCGCCCCTACAATAGCTGTGGGGATGTGGATCTCGCTGAGATGTGTCGAAAGATAGACTGCCTTCACATAAAGAGAATAATCACCTGGGGTGTTTGTAATTCCCAAAAAAGGAAACAACTGATTGATAATCACCGCAATGGCCGTTCCACTGACATACCCTACGATTACCGAATGGCTAACAAACTGCGTGAGACGCCCAAGTTTAGCTCCTGCGGCTAATATCTGCACGATCCCAATAACTAATGTAAGCTGCGTGAGAATTTGAATTGCGGCTAAATCTCTCGCGATCCCTGTGAGATCGCGATAATAAGTAAACAAGATTTCGGCTGTACCGGCATGCAGTAAAATGGCAATTGCGTTGCTGGGACCGATAATAAGGTGGCGTGAAGACCCGAACATAGCGGCGATGAACGAAGAATAAATTGCAGCAAAAAGCCCGGTAGATAAAGGCAATCCAGCCAAAAGGGCATATGCCATGGCTTGAGGCACTGTAAGAAGAGAAACAGAGAGCGCTGCCATCAAATCTCGCTGGCAACTCCTCCAGGAATAACCAATAAGTTGCTTTTGAAATGGTAGCAACGAAATCTCATCGGCATGTAACTGTGTCATAGGCATATTTAAAAGCCTTAAAATAAAAAAATAAGGGAATATTAAAACCAGACTATACCACAGGCTCAACTATTTATACAACGTGGATCACCTATGAGGGTGTGATTAAAAGTTGTACGCTGATGATCTTTCCTGCGCCCACTGCCGGGGCGCATTTATTTATCATGTTTTCCCCGCTTTCCGCTCGCTGCGCTCGCTTCAAACGGGGCTAATCACATTCCTCCCTGCCGGGAGGGGGTAAAGATCCGTGTTTTTATCCCCCTCCCGGCAGGGAGGAATGTGATTAGCCCCGTTTGAAGCGAGCGCAGCGAGCGGAAAGCGGGGTGATGGGCAACATAATAGATGCGCCCCGGTAGCGGGCGCAGGAAAAATCGTCAGTGTACAACTTTTAATCACACCCCACCTATGAAAAGCCAAGAACTTTCTGATAACAAAGAATGAGGTGGTCAACTCCATTCATCGCTTTGTGGGGATCTTTTTCCGGAGGTAGAGAATATGTCTTTGCAATATTGTTTTTTGAAAATGACAGTACCTCGGGCGGTCTCTCCCCGTTTTTAAGTGCTTTATCTACTGTAATAGCCCAAAACATGGAGGCAAGATCGAGCCAGTGGTAGGGCCAATGCAGCTCTTCCTGAGTGTAAACATCGATCAGTTGGCTAAAGAAACTGCGATCAAACGAGGGGTTTTGGCAGATAAAAACTGCATTTTCCCGTTTAACATTAAGACGGCATAGAATGTCAATAATGTCTCTGCCTACATTGGTAGCTGGCTGTCCCATCTCCAATTCTTCCCACGTAAATCCATTAACCTCAGTGCTATGGAGGTCCCTCTGTTTCCATGCAGTCTTAGGCAGTTTAATAATGCTGCTGTAAGAAGCTACCAACTCATTGGTAGAGAGGTCGACGACCTTAAAAGCGATCTCGAGCACCGCATGCTTTCTAGGATCCAATCCCGTTGTTTCTGTGTCTAAAAAAATACCATACATAATCAGAATCGTAGCAATTCGAAAGGTGAAAAACAATAAAAAAATAACAGGATGGGCAATATCGGGTACTCTTAAAAGTGTAGTTTGATCTCAAAAATAAACGAAACAGGATATGTAGGATTAGGGAGGATATGAAGGATCGTTATTGCTAGATTCAGTGAAGAACTTAAAATTTCACTTTTCTGTTCCACCTGTGCCCGAGTCCAGCATCAACGATCCTTCGTATCCTCCCTGATCCTACATATCCTGTTCTCGTTTTTCTTTAAGGACAACAATCCCTTCTCCCTATCCTGTCGGCGAAGCCGATCCTGCCCATCCTGTTATTTTTTATTAATGAGGGAGACGACCCCACCGTTCCCATGGAATCGTGTGTGGTCTATCTCTTACTCCTGCATTTTGCAAAATCTTTGCCGGGATATCCGCCATCGATGAAATCGAATGGTTATTTGTATAACTTAAATTAGTAGGATAAGAAACTCCGTTAGTGTGGTAAGTAATACCATCACTTGTATAGGGACAAATATCAAAAAATCCATACTCGGAATAGGGAGCAAAACCGAGGAAAGCTTGATAAAAAGCATTATACACTACCTCTTGTTCCGGTATAGGAGCTTCTAACCAATAATTATCGGTATATTGGATATCGCCAAAAGTGACGCACCCACCGCTGTCACTTCCATATGGAACCCCATTGCCATCACTAGGAATTGATGGGTAAGGAAGAGGGTCATTGGGTGGTGGTGGTGGTCCAAGGTAAGTCACTCCAATGGGATTATCATAAGAAGCATTTTGCTCTAATCGAATGTAACGGCTTCCTCCATCGGTATAAAAAGTATTTCCACCGCCATCCGGACGTTTTCCCGAGGCGACATTCCCTTTAATCAACAAACCGGTAGATAATGAAGGGCCTTGTTGTCCCGTGGTATAAATAGCGCCGCCATCCCATAGAACATTCAGAAAATCGCAAATTCTGTTATTGAGAATAGCGCACCCATAATTTGGTGTCAGCGTGGTCTTTATGCCCCATTCTCCAGTATAGGCTCCGGGAAGACCTGGGAAACTGCCTTTATCTAGCAACCCCCACCCCCAACCCATGGCGATCCCCGACCAAGGAACATCGACAATAGTGTTGTGGCTGACTGTTGTTTTGCGGGTAAAACCGACAAAGACAGCTGCAGCGTCCATATACTGCCTAGCAACACTACAGATAAAATTGTTGGTGATGAGATTATCCTGCGTGATTTGCTGTGGATAATTGGGGTGATAATCGACTTCAGATACGCCCCCAAGAATAATCGCAGAGGAAGAAATATCGGTAAATAAATTGCTCTCAATTGTGTTACACTGGCTTCCAGTGCCAAAATAAAGACCTACTGCACCGAGATGCTCAAAAATATTCCCATAGAATGTGATACAATGGGCATAGGTAAATGATAGGTTGCCAGGAGTAGGCACGACACATGGATCGTGACCGATGAGGTTAGGTTGATGGCCTGGACCAACCAAAAGAAAACCACTTTGATCTGCAACATATCCATTTGGACTGCTTGGGCCAAGCCAAGTGGCACCAGTGAATGTGAGTCCTTCGAAGCGAATATTTTGAATCGGCTGCCAAGGCACGCCATTACCCACCACGAGAGCTTCAAGGATCGGTAATTCTACATCGGCTGTGCTTAGATCTTCGTCTGAAAGGGGCATATAGTATATGTACCCTGTCTTGTTATCCAAATACCACTGTCCCGGTTCAGTGAGGAACTCGTAGGCATTTTCAAATCGTGTCACTTGCCAAAAGCTCCATATCCCTGGGGCATCGGTCAATCTTGAGTAATAGACATTTGAATTGTTCCAAGCCGGTTCCTGCATGGTGAGTAGTCCTGTAGGAGCTACCAAGGGATCATAAGGGATCACTGAGCAGAGAGGCACACTCATCATTTTCCATTGGGTTAAGATTACAGCTTCAATGTTTTCTGGATTCGTCCATGTCGAAGGATCTCTCCATGCTATCGGATTTAAGTCGGTAGGAATAAATTCAATCCCCCCTCCTGTTGGCGAAGGAAGAAATCCTACAGGGTATGGTGTCGTCTGTGCCCGTTCGGCACGTCGACCATTGACGTAAAGTTGACGTGAGGAATGATAGCCCGCATAAGCCCGGTAGATGCCACGTTCTTCGTCGTATACTGTCCAATCAGTCACTTGGATGGCTCCGGAAATCACCGGATGGGCCCCAGGAGCCGCACAGTAAACCACATCATGACACTCTCTTCCAGAGTCCATCTGGGTAAGCTCGATAGGACGTTGGAGGCGATAAAGTCCATCTTCTAGATAAATATAAACATCTTGATTTCTAAATGCCAATGACGGAAGGGCCCACACAGCGCGACGGGCTCTATCTATGGTGAAAAATGGCGCTTGCCTTGTACCTGGATTTGCATCGTTGCCACTGGGTGAAACCCAAAAGGAACTGGGGACGCAACAACTACTTTCAGCGTAGGACAGTGCCTGATGGAAAAAAAAGACATAAGCGACGCATAAAAGAAATCGACTAATTAAAGACTTCATTTTTCACCTCATTAGTTTTTTGAATTTCTCTTGATCAACCCATGAAGAACCAAGAGGCTGATCTGGTTTTACAGTGCCATGAAAATCGGAACCTCCGGTGACTAACCACCCTTTTTTATCAGCTATTTTTAACCATCGCTGATGATCTTTCGGTTGAAAGCGCCCGTAGTAACATTCAATTCCATCAAAATTCATATTCAGCAACGCATCGATAAGACGCGTATTTCGAATTAGATGAGGATGTGCAATCACCGCTATTCCATTGATGCGGTGAATAAGATCGATAGTCTCCTCTACACCAAAAGAAGAACCTTGGACATAGTAGGGCTGCCCCTCAGCAATGAATTTGCGAAAAGCTTCTTGGACAGATGATGCGTATCCTTTTTTAACCATCGCTTGAGCGATGTGCGGACGGCCAATCACGCGCTGTGCCGTTGATTCCCCCTTAGGCAATGTGTCGAGAACATCCTCTTCAGTTACCGGCATTCCACCCGCTGTCAACAAATCTAAGATAGCCTGATTACGCACCTGACGCCGCTTGACATGCATCGCACAAAAGGCTGCGAGATCTTTGCTTTTTGGATCAAATCCGTAGCCGAGGATATGAACACTCGCTCCATTTAACACCGTGGAGAATTCGATTCCTGAAAGGAGTTCGATTCCCAATTCAGCACACAGAGGAATCGCTCTTGGGTAAGCATCAACAGTATCATGATCGGTAATCGAAATAGCCGAAAGGCCAATCTGTTTTGCAAGCCTGACAAGGTCTTCTGGGGAATAAGACCCATCAGAACAGGTCGTATGGCAATGGAGGTCAGCTCGAAATTCATTCATGTGTGTTTATCTCGTAATTAATTTGACGCACTTCGATGTGGAGTTCCACTTGACTCATTTCCTTAACGCGTTTTTTAACAAGCTCGATCAGCTCTAGCATATCCCTACATGTCGCTTGGTTTACGTTGATAAGGAAATTAGCGTGAAGGTTGGAGACGGCAGCATCGCCCACGCTAACTCCTTTGAGGTTGCATTTGTCTATCAGGGCTCCGGCGCTACCACATGAAGGATTAAGAAAAATGCATCCTGCCGATTTCGATCCGTATGGCTGGGTTTTACTGCGTGTTTTGACAATTTCAATCTGCTTTTGGCGCGCCTCGGGAGAAGGTTTTAGTTTGAAAGTCACCCCTACAATGGCTCCTGGGATTTTTTGTAGTGATGAAAAACGATAAGAAAAAGTCACTTCATCGCGCTTTAACGTCTTCAATTCCCCATCCATAGAAATAAAATCGATAGACTCGACACTTTGAAATGTCTCCGATCCATTCGCCCCTGCATTCATGAAAACGGCCCCTCCAACACTAGCGGGAATCCCTGAAGCAAATTCCAATCCACTCCACCCCTGGCGGGCGGTTTGGACTCCCAAAAGGGCAAAGCTGTACCCTGCGCCTACATGAAAAACACCAGGGGAACACTCTTCGCAGAAATCAATTTTATTGACTAAAACAACGCCGTTGACTCCCCTGTCATCAAATAAACAGTTGGAACCTTTTCCGAGGACCATAAATGGCAGGTGATGACGATAACAAATTTTTATTGCCTCTTGCATTTCTTTTACGGTGCGCACCTCGCACAAATAACGCGCGGGACCGCCAATGCCTAGAGTGCAGAAATCCCGGAGCGAAATATTTTCGCGAAATGGCAACATAAAGTTATTTTTCCTGTTCACGATCCTTTGAAAGACTATTTTTTGCCGCCTCTTCCGAGACCTCTTCCACCTGCACAAGTGCCTCTATCGATTTAGAGAGCAGCGCTTCGTCTGGTTTTTCTCCCACCATCGATTTATGGATAGCATCCAAGATTGCATTGACAAACAAGGCTGATTCTTTGGTACTAAACTTACGCGCCAACCTCAGAGCCTCTGCGATTGCCACCGCATTTGGGACGAGGGGATCATTTAGGAGCTCATAAACCCCGAGACGTAAGATATTGCGTTCGACAGTTTGAATCCGTTCGAACGCATATGAATGCGATGTCTTCGCGATCAGTGCATCGATTTTATCGAGCTCAGCAAGAACGAGATGAACTCGAGCTTGCGCTTCCTTCACGTTTTTTTTTGATAATTCAAGCTCCTGCGCAATTAAATTGAGCATATCATCATCAGTACCACGTCCAAGATCATGAGCATAGAGAAGTTGAAACACAACCTCCCTGAATTTTTGAGGAGCTACTGCCATCGTTATGTCCTTTTAACTTTTTCTTGTATGATATAAGGGGTGTAACTATCAGAAAACAAACTAAGAAATCTCAGCCACAATTTTTCTATAGGTCCGCAAACATGGATCCCGTTTTTTGTTTTTGCACTAAGAAAAGGGGAGTCAAGAATTCTTTGATCAATAATCAAACGATCATTTTTTAAATAGCATGCAGAAT